>NZ_JBFUFF010000003.1:0-246351 GCF_056403555.1 Rhizobium sp. P2_G2 | reverse complement strand
ACCTATTGCAATGCCTGGGAGGTCGGCAACGCCTTCTCCGAACTCAACGATCCCGAAGAGCAGCGCCGCCGCATGGTCGAGCAGCTCGAACAGGCCCATGCCCGCGGCGAGAAGCAGAAGGAACTCGACGAGGAGTTTCTGGATGCCATGGACCAGGGCATGCCCCCGGCCGGTGGCCTGGGCATCGGCGTCGACCGGCTGATCATGATCCTCACCAACGCGCCGTCGATCCGCGACGTGATCCTGTTTCCGGCGCGGCGCAGCAAGGCGGATTGATCACGCGTTTTTGCTGGTATCTCGAAACGAAAGGCGGCCTCGACGGTCGCCTTTTATTTTGGCCGCCAGGCTGACAGGATGATAGAAGGGATCACCAGCCAACCGCGAGCCCTTCAATGCGACGAAAAGCGGAACTCATTGTGACAGGCAAGGGCTTCACGGTGCTTGCAAAATCCCGTGGCGATTACATCCCGTTCGATCAGATCAATGCGGTCGCTGTTTACAAATGGGATTTGATTACAGTGGACTTGATCTGTTGCGATATCTTCATTGTCTCCGAAGGCAAAGAGTTGTTCTGGACCGTCCACGAAGAGCTTCCCGGCTTCAACGAACTGATGGCTGAGCTGCAAAAGCTTCCCGGCTTCAGGCAGGATTGGTTCCAGGTCGTCGTTCAGCCGGCTTTTGTCGAAAATCGAGCCGTGGTCTTCGAGCGCACTGCGAATGTCGCGTGAGGCGCGAACATCTATGACAAAGGCGGCCCCTCGACCGCCCCCAAAAGTCATTTCTCCAGCGTAAAGACGCATTCGTAGAGCCCCGGATGCGCCTCGCCGTATTTCCGGTTGCCCTCGATCATGCCTTTGGCGCTGAGATGATGGAAGACGCGGGCTGCCGCGTCCATATCGCGGCTCTGGGCATAGTTGACGACGCGGGTGCCGTCGAGGCTCCTGTGCAGGCTGGCCGAGAGCCAGCCGTCCACCTCGCTTGCGGCCTTCGCCGCTTCGCCGAGATAGGCGAGCAGCGCTTCCTGCCCGCCGTCGGGCACGGTGAAGACGTTGATCTGGGTGATGATGCCGCTGTTGGCGCGGATGATGGGCATTTCGTTCTCCTTCGTTGGAAGGCATTTGCCCGGCGGAGAACGCGAAAAGACAGTCGCGCCAAGCCGCCGGGCAGATGCCGGTTGCTTGCCGCGGGTCCGCCCGGAGGCGGTACGGAGCTTCCATGGAGGAAGGGAACGGGCTGACCGATGCCGCTCCGGGTCCTTTTCGACAGGAGAAAGAATATCGGAGGTGGCAGAGCATCGCAAGTCGATCCGCCACCGATATGGGGCCGGAGCGGGCCTATCGTGCTCGGATCATATATTGCTCGCATGCCGTCTGGTGTCCGACGGGTTCTCCCCATAGACCGTCCGATAGGCGGCAGAAAAGCGCCCGAAGTGGAAGAAACCCCATTTGAGGCAGATGTCCTTGACGGAGGACCGGTTCGATGGGTCGAGCAGATCGCGGCGTACTGCACGCAAGCGAATGCTTCTGAGATAGGCGGCCGGTGTCATTTCTCTGAACGTTCGAAATCCCATTTCGAGCGCCCGGACGGAAACCCCGGCGGCCTTGGCCACCATGGGCATGGTGATGGGTTTTTCGATATTGGCATGCATGAAATCGATCGCGTGGCGGACATGCCGAGGTGCAATCGAAACGGCCTGTTTCGCCAGGAGATGGGAAAACCGGTGAGGGACGGTTCGGATGACCACATCGATCAGCACCTGGGTCAGATGCGACATGGCGAGCGACGAGCGAAGCAATGGTCCATTGTTGCGCATGCCGTGAGCGATGGTTCGCACGATGTTGTCGAAGAGCAGACCCGCCGGAGAAGCCAGATCCACCATCGGCGACAAATCCAGCGATCCCGAGAACGGCGTTTCGAGGATCGCAGATGCGGTCTGCACGACCGTTGCCCAATCGATGCGGATGATCTCCGATAGGTGTGACGAGCCGCGGACGACGACGCGCTCGGCTTGATGGTTGTGGGTCAGCAACAGCTTTCCGGGGGAGACATCATGCGTGGACCCGCCGATCTTCACATCGAAACCGCCAATGTGCGGCATCAGAACGGACAGCCATTCGGGCGACTCGGCAACCGCCTTGAGGTGCCATTCGGCCTGAAACTCGTTGGTCAGCAATGTCAGGGTATCATCGGTCCAAAGGCCGGTCTTCCAGGCGAAATTGGGCGCCGCGGCGATGGGCGATGCTTCGAATGGCCCGAACTGCCGGGAAAAGGTTTCAAGCATGTCATCGAATGTCGAGCCATGAAAGCGTGGCATGAATTCAAACGCCGACATGTCCGACATGATCAAACGAACCCGGCTGAAATCAGGTGCATTCAGAACCGCAAAAAATGGCTTCACGACTGCATGACGACATGCCATAAAATGCAGAAATCATAATATATACCGCAACTTAACAGATATCTGTATCTATATCTGTTACACACAGGAAGTAAACGGGTCGATGCGGTTTTCCACCGCTCCAGGCTGTTTTTTCCGGAGCCGAAATCTCGGACGCCATGTCGGCGATTGTCGTTTCAAGAGCTGCGCCTGCATGGCTTTCTCCACCTCCTCCAGCCGTTTCTGCAGGGCGGCGCGGATTTTTTCGCCTACCGGACACGGAGGTTTCGTCAATGGATGTAATGCGAAGACCGTTGCAGCTTCGTCGATTGCGCGGTGGGCATCGAGCAGGGTGATCTCGGGACTTGGCTTTGCCAACAATGCACCGCCGCCGGTGCCCATCTGCGATTTTGTCAGCCCCGCCTTCGCCAACTGCGACAGCTGGCGGCGGATGTGTGCGGGATTGGTCTTGACGCTCGATGCGATCGCGCCGGATGCCACCGGCTGCCCGTTCTGCGTCTGCAGGAAGACGAGGATATGCGTCGCGACGGTGAAACGGGTATTCATGAGGGAGGAGGCCTCGGAGACATGGCTAACACAGTTACACCCGCTCCGCACGGCAAGACGCCGTGCTCGACCATTCCCCCAAACTGGAGCATGTCGCATCTGACCCTGGGGATCGTAACGTCGCCTATCGCTGCATCAAGACATCGTAGAGCCGCTTCTGCGCTTGCTTTGAGGATATTTTCCGATCATTGAAGAAATCTCCCACCACGCCGATCCAGCCTTCGGACATCTGGCTCGGCATCGCCTGGGATTGGGCGCTCACCTCACCCTTCTTCGCTCTGAGCATCTTCAATCCAAACTGGCCGCAGCGGTCGAGGTCGCTCGGGTCGACGTCGGTCCGGACAGGAAGCGATCCTTTGAGCCGGCTGAAAGCGACCTGGTTGTCCGGGTTGAGGATCATGCGGGCGAAGGCACGCTGGGCTTCCGTCGTACCGTCCCGATTGGTAACCGGAAAGGCGAAGGCATCGATCACCATGAAATAGGCGATCGACGTGCCGGGAACGAGCATGCAGTCGAAGTCCTTGTCGACCTGATATTTGCGTACCCCAAGTTCGCCCTTCGCCCAGTCGCCCATGAACTGCATGCCTGCCTCGCCAGCGCCGACAGCCCTCGTCGCATCGGCCCAGGTTTTTTTCTTTCGCGCTTCCAGGGGCTCGACATAGTTCGACAAACGCGCAAGCATGTCGAGCGCCTCGATCATGCGCGGGTCCTGGACCAGAGCTGCGTCACCGCCCATGAGGCGAGCATAACCCTCGGGTCCGAATTTCTGATAGATGATGTCATTGAATATCAGAGACACCTCCCATCGCGCGCCGCCAAGAGCGATCGGAACATGACCGGCAGCCTTGATCTTCTCGGCGATGGTGAAAATATCCTCCCATGACTGCGGCAAGGTCACGCCGGCATCCCGAAAGACCTTCTTGCTCGTCCAGAGCCAGTTTTCCGCATGAATATTGGTCGGCGCGAAATAGACCTTGCCCTTATAGGATATCCGGTCGAGGACCGTTGCCGGCATGACATCGCGCCAGTGATCCGCCTGCGCGACGTCATCGATATCCTGGACGATTCCCATTTCCGGCAGTTCGCGCGAGCCCTCATTCGCATTCCACTGCATCACCGCCGGCGGATAGCCATTGGCGATGCGGTCGCTGACGATGCGCTGAACGGCAACCTTGTTTTCGGCGGGCATGTCAGCCCATTCATTGCCGGCGGCCTTCCAGGCCTTGCGGAATACATCGAGAGCGGCAGACTCGCTCTCCGATACCCAGAAATGCACCACATCGACCGACATTCCGCCGGCAAGCGCGGGTGCTGGTGCGCTTGCAGTGGCCAGCGCCACGGCAAGCCACATCCGCATCATTCTCTTCATTCGCTGTCCCCCTTCGTTCATAAGTTTCATTGCTCCCCCGAGCACGGAATTGCCTGCACGCAATCAGCCGGCGACCTGCTTCATTGGTCGGGATGGCCGGCGCCTTCCCGGAGCAGAGATGGCCAGGCGTTCGACAGCGGCTGACGCGGGTTCAGGCCTGGCATAAAAATAGCCCTGGCCGATGTCGCAGCCGGCACTGAGAAGGAAATCGCGTTGCGTCTCATTTTCGATACCTTCGGCAACACAACGTTTGCCTAGGTTGCGTGCGAGATCGATCATCGCCCGTACGATCTGCTCGGAACGCAGGTCATCGCCGAGATCCTTGACGAAGCTGCGGTCGATCTTCAGCTCATCGAACGGAAAATCCCGCAGATGTACCAGGGACGCAAAGCCGGTGCCGAAATCATCCAGGGAGACCGACATGCCGCGTTGCCGGAACCGTGTAATCGTCTCCAATATCTGATCGGCGCCGCGATTGAGAAAAACGTCTTCCGTGACTTCGACGGCAAAATCGCGCCATTCCAGCCGATTGGCCCCAACAGCCGCGGCAATGAGATCGTAGCCGTCCCCGCCGACCAGCAGCACTTCGGGAAGGTTGATCGCCACGGAACCCGGGCGCAGCCCGGCAGCCTTCCACTCCCTGAGATCGCGGGCGACGATGTTGACGACTGAGCGCGTCATGCTGCGGATGAGATGCGACCCTTCCATAAGTGGCAGGAAGCGACCTGGCGGCAGAATGCCGAGCCGGGGATGATGCCAGCGCACCAACGCCTCGAAGCCGAGATGTTCTCCTGTCTGGAGATTGATCTTTTGCTGGTAATAAACCAGGTATTCGTTGCGGTCGGCAGCGAAGGCAAGGGCAGCCGCGAGCTGGTTCTCTTCCAGACGCTGTGCAAGCGATGCTTCGTCGAAGATCACCGCCGTATTGCGCTTGGCCTTTGCCGCATAGAGCGCGAGATCGGCGATGCGCATCAGGGTTGGTTCGTCTGCGGCGTGTTCGGGGACCACTGCTCCGCCAATGCTGGCTGAAACGGGCAAAAGCCTGCCTTCGAAATAGCAGTCCGTCGCGATTGCCGTTACCGCGCGTTTGGAAAGCGCCTCCAGCGCCGTCGCGTCGACAAGGCCGGGCACCAGGATTGCGAATTCGTCGCCGCCGAGCCTCGCCACGATATCGGTGGCGCGACAGGTGCCCTGCAGCATGCGGGCAACGTGACGGAGAACGGCATCCCCTGCCGGATGGCCGAAACTGTCATTGATGCCTTTGAAATGGTCGAGGTCGACCAGCAGCATCGAGAAGCCTGCACCGGTCTGTTCAACCGCATCGAAAAGCGCGCCCAGCGCGTCATTGAAGGCGGAGCGGTTGCTGAGATCGGTGAGCACATCGGTATGCGCCTGATGGGTCAGCTTGGTTTCGAAATCGATCGTCAGCCGATGCTCGTTGCGAAGCTTCTTCAAAAGCGGCATGAACAGAACCGCGGTTGCCAGAATGAGTGCGGCGGCAGTCAGGCCGAGAAGAACCGCGCTGATCAGACGCGCATGATCTATGCTGCCGTCGCTACGGGCATGCGCGCTCTCGATCAGCGCGCCGAACTGGCGCATCATCACGCTGTCCGAGGAGGCGGCGAAATCGATCGGTCCCCAGAAGGAATAGCGCTGGCGCCGGTCTTCCAGACTTGCCGACACCACCCGCTCTGCCCGGTCGAGAAAAGCGTCGAGGCGTCCGGCAAGGTCGAGACGCATCTTTTCTGACGCCACATCCCGCGGATTGAGCTTTTCGAGAAGATTTCGTTCTATCGCGTCGTGCAGTTCGTTCAACCGTCCGGTCATGGCGCGGATGTCGCTGATCGCCTTGCGAACATCCTCCACCATCGGCTTGACGATATATCCGGGCATGTCCGCATCGGCTGAAGCGCGCATGACCGCGCGCGTCTGGTTGGAAAGCTGTTGGAACCGGATGAACTGGCGCTCCGTCAGATAGCTGATGTCCTGCTGCAGCGAATGGCGATCGAGCGCGATTTCGACGGTCTGGTAGGTGGCGCCGATCAACCCGGTCATGACGACAACGGCGGTGATATAGTGGCGCCCGATGGAGCGGATATATCCCTCCACAGACGGGTGAGGTTTTCCGGATGACGGCATTTCATCTCCCGCATAGCCCGTTCGCCATAGACGCGTCCAAATGCCAGGCATGGGGGATGTCTTGCTGCGAGCAGGCAAGGGTAGCTTCATGGCGATCCTCCTGATCGCAATGGCGGCCGGTCGGTCATCCGTCCGGTCGAGTTCTCAGTGGAAGGGCCGCACAAGTCATTCGGGCGGAATTTGCGGGCCTGGCAACGTCGTCGATAGATGACGGTCAATGCAGCAAGCGCTGACCAATTAGCCAATACGAAACTTAATAAAATGCTGCGTCTGGCATCATATTCTGCCTTATTTTCGCAAAAATGATCAAATCTCGTAAAGTGGATATCGACGTTTGACGAAACTCAATTTCGTTATTTCTAATATTATAATCAAGTACTTGATAAAATTGCAGTCTAAATATCCGTATTTCCCCCTCTCGTCCGAAATTTACCTACATTTATTCATTATGGATTTGCTTATATATTGTCGGATGAATCTCTTTTCCATGCCGCCGCAGGTCAAACCTTGAAATCCGTATCCATTTTCTGCGCTACCTATCCTGATCGCGCAATCGTTTGCGCAACCTTGCAAAACTAAACTTTTTATTAGTTTTTACAGGATGTTTGTCGACTAAAGCCGCGGCTGAAAAGCACCCTTCTTCGAGATCGAAGACAGTGCCGAATGCGGTCGAGGCATGGAGAGATCGAATGAAATCGCTCCCTCATCATGACGGCCAGCAGAGCATGAAGACTTCCAGCTGCCGGAACGCGGGATTTCGAACAATGCTCAAAAGCCTCTTCTCTCGGATAAGCACGAAATTGGCCATGCTCTCCGGCCTGGGCATTTTTCTTGTGGCGGCGATGCTCCTTGCGGCCTGGCATGGTGCTCAGCTGGTCAGCGAACGTTCGACCTACCAGAGGGATATGCTGATCGTGTCGCGCGATCTGGTCGATGCCAAGGCATCGTTGCGCGGCATGCAAATCGGAGTCCGCGATCTGCGTCTTGCCACGTCCGAAGAGGACATTGCTTCAGCCAATGACTACATCGCTGCACGCCATCACTCTGTGATCAAATATTTGAACGATGCGCTGGATGAATTGCGGCTGCAGGAGAACAAGGATCGAGTCATTCGGCTGAAAACCCTGGCGGAAAATTATTTCGCTACGGCCGGCGACATGGGCAAGGTGGTGAAGATCAAGATTCACCCCAATGCTGGCGATCCGCCCGTTGCCGCAACGGAGAAGGAGGTCCAGGCGAAACTGCTGGCGATTGCCGGCGAGGTATCGAAGCTGATCGACGAAGGCGTGGACGCGGCGAAGGCAATGGCGCTCGAGGCTCAGCAAGAAGCGGAGGACGCGTCCGCTCTGGCAATTCATGTCAATCTCGGCATCGGCATCGTGACTATCCTGACGCTGATGGCCGCCGCTGTTTTCGGTCACCGTTCGATCGCAAGGCCGATTGGCGAGATCACCGCGACCATGAATATCCTTGCCAAGGACAAGCTCGATACGAACATCCCCTTTGCCACCAGGAGCGACGAAATCGGCGAGATAGCCCGCGCCGTCGAGGTGTTCAAGCAGAACAGCATCGAGGTCAGGGACCTCGATGCGGCAGGTACGACGAAGCGGCTGAAGGTCATCGAAATGCAGGAGAATCTCGACGCCGTCATTGCTGCCGCTGCTGCGGGTGACTTTTCACGCCGCGCGTCGGAGGATTTTGGCTATCCGGACCTCAATCGCATCACTGTCGGTCTCAACGCACTGATCGTCTCGGTCGATCGTGGTGTCTCCGAGACGCACCGTGTCGTTGCGGCGCTGTCCGAGGGCGATCTGACCAGAGGCATGACGGGCGAGTTCCAAGGCGCCTTTGGTGAACTTAAGGACAACGTCAATCAGACGATGGCCAACCTGCGCTCCGTGCTGGGTGAGGTGCGGACGGCGACCGACATGATCAATGGCGGTGAGATGAGGATCGCCTCCGGCGATCTGTCGAAACGCACCGAGCAGCAGGCGGCTTCGCTGGAAGAAACCTCCGCGGCTCTGGAAGAGATCAGCGTCGCCGTGACGAGTTCCACCGCACGAGCGCTGGAGGCGAGCCGCATGGTAGACGAGGCGCGCAGGAGCACGGAGCAGTCGAGTGCCGTCGTCAAGGATGCGGTGGCGGCGATGGGCAAGATCGAGAAGGCTTCCGGCGAAATCAGTCAGATCATCAGCGTCATCGATGAAATCGCCTTCCAGACCAACCTCTTGGCGCTCAATGCCGGCGTCGAGGCGGCGCGCGCCGGCGAAGCCGGCAAGGGGTTTGCCGTTGTCGCTCAGGAAGTGCGCGAACTGGCACAGCGATCCGCCAATGCCGCAAAGGACATCAAGGGACTGATCAATCGTTCCGGAGAGGCAGTGACCTCTGGTGTCAGGCTGGTGATGGCCACCGGCGAGACGCTGGACCAGATTCAGGGCCATGTGATCACAATCAACGAGCATGTTCATTCCATCGCCACTGCGGCACGGGAGCAGTCGACCGGACTTGGCGAGGTCAGCACCGCTGTCAACCAAATGGATCAGGTGACGCAGCAGAACGCGGCAATGGTGGAGGAATCGACTGCGGCGACGAGCCGGCTGGCAGACGAGGCCGCCACTCTCGCCAGGCTGGTCGCCCGCTTCCGGCTCGACGCCGCTCAAGCCGCACCGCGCCCGGCGACCAGCGGAAGCAGGCATGTGGCTTCACCGGCCCACGAACTTGCCCGAAAACTGGCCGGGGCCTTTGGCGGAAGGGGCTGAATTGGCACCCACGCGCATGGCATGCAGAAAGGGGAGCATTCCCAGAAGGACCGCTCGCGCACATCGAGTGATCCAAAACGCGTTCATCTTAAACTTCGGTACCCAAACTGGATAGGGTTATGTCAAATATCGTCTCGTTCCCTCACTCCATCCCAACAAGCGTGGATAGCATTTCTCAAGAATTCATGGCGGCCGGGTCAATTGAACTTGATGCGCGCAACATGGAACTTCTGCGTAAAATGCTGGACAAGTTACATATGGAAATCCAACAGCTGAAGCGGGAGCTTGTTGACGGCGCAGCTTCGGCGGGAAAATCCGAGGCAGGGCCATGCCAGGGGACTGCATCGCCATTCATCTCACCTGGTTAGATTCGAGGAAGAGATGCTCTAGCGATGACCGAGATTGATGATCTGGAAGAATTCGGTTGGTCGCGGGTGTCGTCGTTGATCGATCATCTCGTTGAGACTCCCGCAATCTGGGGCGCTGGCCGGCGAATCGAACGAACGGGTTGCCCGCAGCTTCGCCGGCGTTCATGATCGAGCTGTTGCAAACCAGACAGTCCGGAACCTTCGATGCGTATCTTCCTCGTTCGTCACGGTGAATCCCTCGGTAACCTCGACGAACAAGCCTATCGGCAATTCGGTGATCACAATGTGCCGCTCACGCAGTTTGGCTATCGGCAGGCATTGGACGCCGGCCGGGCGATCGCATCCTATTTGAATGCGCCGCAGCGCCCGGGTTTCCGCAAACTCCGCATCTGGTATTCGCCCTATCTCAGGACCAGGCAGACCAGGGATGCCTTGCTCGAAGTCCTGCCCAGTGAGTCTGTGGGCGCGGTTCATGAGGACTATCTGCTGCGCGAGCAGGATTTCGGCCTGTTCACCGAGATTTACGATCAGGCCGAGCAGAAGCAAAAATTTCCCGACGAATTCGAGAAATGGGCCAGGCTGCGCAACAATAGCGGAAAATTCTACGCCAGGCCTCCCGACGGCGAAAGCCGGGCGGATGTGGCGCAACGGATGCGTCTGTTTCTCCAGACGATCATGCATGATATCGGAAGCGGCAACGACGATGTGGTGATCGTCGGCCATGGCGTCACCAACCGAGCCTTTGAAATGAGCTTCCTTCACTATCCCGTGGAGTGGTTCGAGCGCTCGGGCAATCCCGGCAATGCCGATGTCACATTGGTGGAGGGGACGCATGCACAAGGCTACACATCCGCCTTGCTGCATCATGGGGTGGATCGTCAGCCCGGGCAGCAGGATGAATTGCGGGAGGCCTATGGCGCGGAGTTGAAAATCGTCTCTCCGCCGGACAGTCTGGCGCGCTGACGCGGCCGAGCCGTCACACGAACATCGCCAATCCTGTCTATCGACTGCATCGCTGAAACTTTGCCACATTGAAAGAGCTGCGCTTCTTTGGCAGAAAAGACCCGCCTTACGCAGCATCATCGATATCCCGCATCGCCCTGTTTTAGGTCCTGTTCACCCAACTCCTTCGAATGGTCAGGCTCCTTCAAGAGGGGTGGGCCGTCTTCGGCGTAGAGAGGTAGCGGCAATGCGGCCAAGGAGATACAAGGACATGACCCGATGAACGACCTGTCTGTGGAAAGCTCCGAGACGCTCACTCTCAAAATACCGCCGTTGCAGCCGGATCGATTTCGGTCTGCCGCGGCCTTCTACGAGAGAGGCCGCGTGCGCTATGCCGATGCGCTGATTCAGCGCGTCGCGCAGGTCGCCGGCTTGCAGCCGGGAGACCGCGTGCTCGATCTGGGCTGTGGTCCGGCGATCCTGTCCCGCCGTTTTGCCGCGCTTGGCTGCGATGTCGTGGCGATGGACCCGTCGACGGATATGCTGGATGCCGGGCGGGAAATGGCAGGCGATATGCCGGGGATCACCTTCGTGCAGGGGAGTTCCTACGATCTCGATCCGGCTATGGGCTCGTTCCAGCTGGTCGTCATGGGGCGGTCCTTTCACTGGATGGACCGCATGGACACGCTCAACCGGCTCGATGGGATGATTGTACCGACCGGCGCCGTTGCGCTGTTTCATGATTCCGCCCCTGATATTCCCGCCAATGCCTGGCGCAAGCGCTGGGAGGAGGTTCGCGAGGGTTTCGAGGCCAATTCCGGGCCGCATGCGCGCGGCGACGATTGGGTCCGGCATGAGGCGGTGCTGATCAATTCGGTGTTTTGCCGTCTGGAGCGGTTCGGTGTCATCGAGCGGCGAGACATCGATGTCGAGACGCTGGTCGAGCGGACGCTCTCCATGTCCTCCACTTCGCCGTCGCATATGGGCGACAAGACCGCCGCGCTGGTCGAGGAAATCCGGTCCGAATTTTCCGGGATACGGGAAGAAGTGGTGGAGACCGAGGCCTTGGTGGCGTGGCGGTCTGACAGTCGCTGAGGACCGTTGCGCAAGGTCCGAAGTCCTGCGGGAGACGCGGGGCGGAATTGCCGCCCGCGTCTCCCGTCCATCGTCAAGCCGCTTTGCTGGCGGCAATGCCATCGAGTTCCGCCATCGTCTCGGCAGAAAGCGAGATGTCGGCCGTGGCGAGGTTTTCCCGGAGATGGGCGCGCGACGAGGTGCCTGGGATCAGCAGGATATTCGGCGCACGCTTCAACAGCCAGGCAAGCGCTATCTGCATCGGCGTCGCGCCGAGGCGAGCGGCGACATCTGATAGCGTCGAGGACTGCAACGGCGAGAAGCCGCCGAGCGGGAAGAAGGGAACATAAGCTGTGCCCTTCGCTGCCAACTGATCGACCAGCGCATCGTCGCTGCGATTGGCGAGATTGTACTGGTTCTGGACGCAGACGATGTCGGTGATCTTGCGGCCGTCCTCGATCTGCTTCGCCGTGACATTGGAGAGGCCGATATGCTTGATCAGGCCCTGATGATGCAGCTCGGCGAGCGCCGAAAGCGGCGCCTCGAGCGATCCCTCCGCCGGCCCATGGACGCTGAACATGGCGCGCAAGTTGACCACTTCCATCACGTCGAGGCCGAGATTCCTGAGATTGTCGTGGATCGCCTGCGTCAACTCCTCCTTCGAGAAGGCAGTGTTCCAGGAGGCGTCGGCGCCGCGCCGTGCGCCGACCTTGGTGACGATCACAAGGTTGTCCCTGTAGGGATGAAGGGCCTCCCTGATGATCTCATTGGTGACATGCGGGCCGTAGAAATCGCTGGTGTCGATGTGGTTGACGCCGCTTTCCACGGCCTCGCGCAACACCGCCACGGCTTCGGCGCGATCTTTGGGCGGTCCGAAGACGCCCTTGCCGGCAAGCTGCATTGCGCCATAGCCAAGCCGGTTGACCATGCGGTCGCCGAGCTCATAGGTTCCGGATTTTTCAATATTGGACATGATCTGGTCTCCGATTGAAAGACAGGAATGCAGATAGGCCTCTATCGATTTCACGACAACCGACTATAATCCGGACGGGCTGTCCGGAATTACGGACAATGTTGGGGGGACGGGATATGAAGCCGGGAAAGTTGGAGTTGGGGGATGTCAGTGCGTTCCTGGCCGTGGCGCGCGCAGGCGGTTTTCGCGAGGCGGCGCGGGCAAGCGACATGAGTTCATCGGTGCTCAGCGACGCGGTCAGGCGGCTCGAAACCGAGCTTGGCGTGCGGCTCTTCAATCGCACGACGCGCAGCGTTGTGCCGACGGAAGCCGGCCGCGGCCTGATGCAGCGCCTCGGCCCCGCCATCGGTGAGATCGATGCCGCGCTCGACTTCGCCAGGGGCTTTCGCGATCGTGCGGCCGGCACGCTCAAGCTCAATGTCCCCGTCAGTGCGGCGCGCCTGGTGCTGCCGCGCATCGTGCCGCCTTTCCTCGCCGCCTATCCCGACATAAGGCTGGAAATCGCCACCGACGAAAGTTTCGTCGACATCATTGCCGCCGGCTTCGATGCCGGCATCCGCTACGAGGAACGGCTGGAGCAGGACATGATCGCCGTGCCGATCGGTCCACGTGTCCAGCAGTTCGCCACCGCCGCCTCGCCTGCCTATCTGGCAGCGCGTGGACGGCCTGAGCATCCGCGCGACCTCCTGGCACATGCCTGCATCCGCGGCCGGTTCGCCAGCGGCGCCATCATCGAATGGGAGTTCGAACGCGACGGCGACGTGGTGAAGATCGACCCGCCCGGCCCGCTGATGGTGGAAGCCGGCGGCGCCACGGAACTGGGGATCGCGGCGGCGATTGCCGGAACAGGCGTCATCAAGCTGTTCGAGGATTGGCTCAGGCCGCATTTCGAAAGCGGCGCGCTCGAACCGGTACTGGAGCCCTGGTGGCAAAGCTTTTCCGGACCCTTCCTCTACTATCCCGGCCGCCGGCTGGTGCCTGCGCCGCTCCGCGCTTTCATCGATTTCGCCAAGGCGATGTCCGGGGCGTGAGCGGCCGCTTGCCGGTCGGGTCAGTGGTGCTTGAAATACTGCACCTCGCGCTCGTGTTTCTCGGCGTCCTCGCGCGATTTGAATGTGCCGAGATTTCTGCGCTTGTGGGTCTTCGGATCGATCTTGCGCGAATAGAGACGGTATTCACCGGATTTCAGCTTGCGGATCATGGCGGCCTCCTCATTTCTGTCGGTAGAATTCGACAAGGTCCGGTTGGTTCCTCCAAGCGTGCGGACGACATTCGGCGAGATAGGGCGAGGGCTTTACTGACAATCCGAGCACAGTCGGCTTATCGTTCCGCCGTCTCGCGCGCATAGTGCGTCGGTGGCAATCCGACGAAGCGCGTGAACGCAACGCTGAATGCACTTGCGGAGCCATATCCGACACGTTCGGCAATTTCCTTCACACCAGTCCTGCCGCGAAGCAGCAGGTTTTTCGCCAGTGCCATGCGCCATGACAGCAGGTATTCCATGGGCGCTATACCCACCGCGCGTCGGAAGCGATCGAAGAATGCGGACCGGGAAAGAGCGGCCGCCTGCGCCAATTGCTCCACCGTCCAGTCATGTGTCGGCTTCTCGTGCATCAGGCGAATCGCGGCCGCCAGGCGCTCGTCGGCAAGGCCGCGCAGAAGACCAGGGGAGGTCGACGTCCCGGCAGTGGAGCGCAGCGCCTCGACAAGCAGAACCTCCATGAGGCGTGTCAGGATCGCCTCCCGCGCCGGCCGCTCGGAGCGGGCCTCGTCTCCCAGCAGCTTGACGATCATGCCGAGCCGTCTTTCACCACGCACATGGATGAGTTTCGGCAGCAGCGATACGAGCAGGGCCGCATCCGGTGAGCCGAAAACGAAGTGGCCAACCAGCAGCCGGACATTGATCGGAGCATCGGGATCGCCGAGCCTCACCTCACCGGGGAGATGGGTAATGGAGAGCGGATCTCTGCCGTCCACTGCCGGCGCGAGGCTCGACATCACGAAGCCATGGACCGCCGGGATCAGGACGAAATCGCCTTCGCCAAGCTCGATTGGTTCCTGCCCGTCGATGGCGAGGCGGGACGAGCCTTCGAGAATGGCGCAGTAAAAGGGCTGCCCGGCGTCCTGGCGCTCGACACGCCATGCGCCAGCGCCGCTGACCATCTTTGAGAAGGCAGCGCTGGGCTGGAGCAATGTCACCACTTCGGCAAACGGATCGACCATTTCAAGACTCTTGCGAATGCTAACTGGACTTTCGATTATAGCAAGTCCGGCCCGCGAGATCTAGATTCCAATCCGTACACAGCACAGAAGGAACTGCCATGAAAACCGTCCTCATCACCGGTTGCTCGTCCGGATTCGGCGCCGATACCGCCAGATATTTCCTCGAACGGAATTGGAAGGTCGTTGCGACGATGCGTGACCCCCGCGAGGATGTCCTGCCTCGCTCCGAGCATCTGAAGATCATCCCGCTCGACGTCACCGATCCCCAGAGCATTCACACCGCCGTCGAGGCCGCGGGGCCGGTCGACGTCGTCGTCAACAATGCCGGGATCGGCTGGCTGAATGCGCTCGAGGGCACATCGATGGATGTCACCCGTGACCTGTTCGAAACCAATACGCTCGGTACGATGGCCATGACCCAGGCAGTGCTGCCGCAGTTCCGGGAACGGAAGGCCGGCGTCGTCATCAACGTCACGTCGAGCGTCACCTTGAAGCCGCTGCCGCTGCTTTCCGTCTATACCGCCAGCAAGGCGGCGGTGAACGCCTTCACCGAAGTGCTGGCGCTGGAGCTGGAACCGTTCGGTGTCCGCGCGCACATCGTATTGCCCGGCCGGTCGCCCGAGACCCGGTTCGGGGAAAATGCGCGCTCCCGCATGCAGGGCGGCTTTCCGGAGCCCTATGGCGATCTGGTGCAGCGCGTCTTCGCCGGATGGCAGCAGGATCAGTCTCCGCTCACGCGGTCGATCGACGTGGCAGAGGCCGTCTGGCGGGCGGCGACCGATCCGTCATCGCCGATGCGCATTCCGGCCGGTGCGGATGCCGTGGCCTTGGCCGGGTGAGCGAGGCCCTCTCTGGCCTGCCGGCGCTCGGCGCTGCAATCGATTCACTGGATCGATTGCTCCGCTTCGCGGACCGCGCCTCACCCCGCCACAAGGGGGAGAAGACTCGCGGCTCGTTTCTTGCCTCAATTGTGGAACGGCGGTGCGGCTGGGTTAAGCCCCTCCCCCTTGTGGGGAGGGGTTTGGGGCGGGGTCTTCGCGCCCAGCGCCCGCTCCAGCGACTGGAAAATCCTCTTGTCGCTGGATTGGGCCACATTGAAGCGCAAAAAACCGCTGGCGGTCTGCGACAGGCTGAAGGCGTTGCCGGGGGCGAGCACGATGTCGTCGGCGAGGCAGGCGCGGGCAATGTCGGCGGCGTCGATGCCATCCGGTAGCCGCGCCCAGACGAAGATGCCGGCCGATGGTTTCAGCCAGGGTACGATACCGAGTTTTTCAAGCCGTGCGATCGTTTCGCCCATGGCGTCAGCGAGGCGTGCACGCAGCGCCTCGACATGCCTGCGGTAGCTGCCGTCGCGTAGCGTCATGGTCAGCATGTCCTGCGCCAGCCGGCCGCCGCTGAATGTGGTGGCGATGCGGAGATCGACGAGCGCCTCGATCCAATCCGGACGGGCGGCGATGAAGCCGGTGCGGACCGAGGCAGACAGCGTCTTGGAGAAACTGCCGATATGGACGACGCTGCTCAATCCGTCGAGCGCGGCAAGCCGCGGCGCGCGCGACGTCTCGAAATCGGCGAAAATATCGTCCTCGATGATCGTCAGGCCGGACTGGTCGGCGAGTTTCAGCAGGCGGTGGGCGGTCACCGTCGAAAGCGTCGCGCCGGTCGGATTGTGCAGCGCCGAATTGGTGATGTAGAGCCGCGGCTTGTGGGCGGCGAGTGCCTCGGCGAAGCGGTCGAGATCGGGTCCCGACGGCGTGAAGGGAATGCCGACGACATGGGCGCGGTGGGCACGCAGCAGGGCGTGAAAATTGAAATAGCAGGGGTCGTCGACCAGCACGGTCTGGCCCGGCTCGAGCAGAAGCCGGCAGACGAGATCGATCGCCTGGGTGCCGCAATCGGTCAGCATCACCTGTTCGGGGCTGGCATCGATGTCGTGTTCAGCCATGCGGCGAATGAGAATCTGGCGCAGTAAGGGCTCACCGAGCGGCGTCGCATAGTCGGCGAGCGAGACGGCGTTGGCGCGCGCCAATGTTCGCAAGGCGCGGCGCAGGCCTTCGCCATGCATCCACTCCGCCGGCAGCCAGCCGCAGCCGGGTTTGAGCACGGCCTCTCCTGCCTCCAGCGACTGGCGCGCAATCCAGAACGGATCGATTTGGCGATCGAGTTTCGGGCTGATCTCGGCCAGCGACAGCGGCGCCAACGGCGCCGAGACGAAGAAGCCGGAGCCAGGCCGCGAGCGGATGACACCGTCCGCCGCCAGCCGCTCATAGGCCTCGACGACGGTCGAGGTCGACACCTGCATGCTGGCGGCCAGCGCCCGGACCGATGGTAGCCGGTCGCCCGGCATGAACCGTCTGGCGGCGATGCCGCTCTCGATTGCTGCCATGACAGCTTCGATACGGGTGCCGGATGATGCGGCGGGTTTGTCCATCTGTATTGCTCTCGTGTGCATAACAGTTTTTCGAAATTGTAATGCACTGTCGCTGGATTTGCCAGGCGATTCCATGCGATCCCGATGCAAAATCGAGGATGCGACATGGATGAATCGACCAAGGGCTGGATCAATGGATTATTGGGTGTGCTGATCTTCAGCGGCTCGCTGCCGGCAACGCGCCTGGCGGTGGCGGATTTCAATCCGGTCTTCCTCACCGTCGCCCGCGCCGCCATTGCCGGCGTCCTGGCGCTCGCCATGCTGATGGTTTTGAGGGCGAAACGGCCGGATCGCGGCGATCTTGTCCCGCTGCTCGTCACCGCGTCCGGCGTGGTGATCGGCTTTCCGCTGCTGACGGCGCTGGCGCTCAGGCACATCACCTCGGCGCATTCGATCGTCTTCATCGGCCTGTTGCCGCTGTCGACGGCGATTTTCGGCGTGCTGCGCGGCGGCGAGCGGCCGAAGCCGGTCTTTTGGCTGTTTTCCGGCCTCGGCAGTGCCTTTGTCGTCGGCTTTGCGCTGCTGCAGGGCGTCAGCGCCGCACCGCTCGGCGATCTGCTGATGCTGGCGGCCATAGTGGTCTGCGGGCTGGGCTATGCGGAAGGCGGACGCCTGTCGCGCAAGCTGGGCGGCTGGCAGGTGATTTCCTGGGCGCTGGTTCTGTCGCTGCCGGTCATGCTGGTGCTCGGGCTGATGACCATGCCGCCATCCTTCGGATCGATCGGCCAAAGCGCCTGGCTCGGCCTCGCCTATGTGGCGCTGTTCAGCATGCTGATCGGCTTCATCTTCTGGTATCGCGGCCTGGCGCAGGGCGGCATCGCCGCCGTCGGCCAGTTGCAGCTGCTTCAGCCGTTCTTCGGCCTGGCGCTTGCGGCGCTGTTGCTGCACGAGCAGGTCAGCGGCCTGATGCTGGTGGCGACGCTGGGTGTCGTCGCCTGCGTGGCCGGAGCGCGGCGGTTCGCACGCTAAAGCCCGCTGCTCAGTGGGTTTCCGAATCTGCCGGCTTGTCCTTGATCTCCGGGATCGGCAGATCGTCTGAAACCGCCGTGGTGTCAGCGCTTGCCTGGTGTTCCGGCTTGGCCTCGGCATCGGCCGGTTTTTCCGCCGGCTTGTCCGAGGATCCGCCAAGGCCAACCAGGCTCAGCATGCTGTCGAGGAAAGACTGTTCCTTCTTCGGCGGAGCGTCTTTTGCGGCGTGGTCCTTCGCATCGGCCTTGTCGTCGGCGGGGGCGGCGTGATCTTCGGTCTTGCTCTCGGCGTCCTCGGGCTTGGCATCATGCGCCTCGGACTTTTCGCCCTCCGTGCTGACCACGTGCTCGCCTGGCGGCTTGGCTTTGTCCGGCACAGGCAGCGGCGTGCAATCGGCCTTGTCGGCGACATTGCGCATCGCGCCCATCAGCTTGCGGATCTCGGGCACTTCCAGCGAAATCCGTTCGCCATAATAGTGGCCGTCATCGGTCGGCATGCCCTCGTAATAACGGACGATGAAGGGCTCCTTCATATCCGGCAGATATTGCGGCTGCATGGCGAGCACCACTTCGGCGCCGATCGCCCGGCCGCGCATGTCGGCGCGCATGGTCGGCCCATCGCGGTCGAGCACGCTGACCTGAATCAGGTCGATGGCCTCATTGGCATTGGCAAGCAGGCCGGCGACGCGAAGCGCGGTCCTGATCCGGGTTGGGCCGTCGGCATGATCCATGCGGATCGTCCGGCGCATCCAGAGGCGCTGTGCCGGTGTCTTGAAGACCATCGTCTGGACCGTGTCGCAGGCCGCACCGGCCGGGTCGTCCTTCGGTTCGGGCTTGGAGAGCAGGTCGCCGGCGCCGGCATAGAGCGCTGCCGCACCCGTGCCGGCGAACAGCGCCAGGATGCCGACCGATAGCAATAGCATTTTCCGGCTGAACCGGATTTTGGGCAGGCCGATCTTCAACGCAATACTCCGCGGCCCGGTACAGGGGCCTCCAGCCATAGAGAGATGGCTGCACTATAGCGTCGGCGTCGTTTCGAAAGGTTTAACCGTAAATGTAGAGGTCTTGTTATCTGCAGACGCGGATCTTCTGTGCCGCGATCTTGCCGTTGGTGGTCGTCGTCGTGCTGACTTTGCGCATCACGCATACGGTGTCGGCCCGCTTCAGATACCAGCCGCGTTTCTTCCAGCCGGCCTCGCCCGGATTGACGGTGGCGGCGATCGCGATCGTGATCAGCAACAGGATGGCACCAAGCTTTTTCATTCTTTTCCTCAAGCGTTCTTGTGAGCGTTTGCTTGGCGTTTTTTAGGATTTGCAGGCCGGTTTCGCTGTTCCCATGGGCACAGAACGCGAATTTGCTTGCGATTTGGCCCTCGCTCGGCGAAAACGCTCAAAATTTCGCCAACAGGAAGAGCAGGGAAAAATCATGTCCGGCACGATCGACAGCCTCAAATCCGAAACGCGCGACATCCTGAAATCGCTCGGCGTCGCCGAAGCTGCACTTGGCGGCGGCACGCTTGCGGCTCGCTCGGCAATCTCGGGCGAAGTGCTGGCCGAACTCAAGGCAGACGACGCTGCGGCGGCCGCGGATGCGGTGAAGAAATCGCAAGCCGCCTTCCTTGACTGGCGTGCCGTGCCGGCGCCGAAGCGCGGCGAGCTGATCCGCCTGCTCGGGGAGGAACTGCGCGCCCATAAGCAGGCGCTCGGCCGGCTGGTCTCGATCGAGGTGGGCAAGATCGTCTCCGAAGGCCTGGGCGAAGTGCAGGAGATGATCGACATCTGCGATTTCGCCGTCGGCCTGTCGCGTCAGCTCACCGGCCTGACGATCGCCACCGAGCGCACCGATCACCGGATGATGGAAACCTGGCATCCGCTCGGCGTGACGCTGATCATTTCCGCCTTCAATTTCCCGGTTGCTGTCTGGTCGTGGAATGCAGCGCTGGCGCTGGTGGCCGGCAATTCGATCCTGTGGAAACCGTCGGAAAAATCGTCGCTGACGGCACTCGCTACCCAGGCTCTCATGGAAAAGGCGATCGAACGCTATCGCGCCGCGGGCTTCACCGCGCCGGAAAATCTGTCGCAAGTGCTGATCGGCGAGCGGGCGCTGGGCGAGGCGCTGGTCGACGATCCGGCCGTGGCGCTGGTCTCGGCGACCGGCTCGACCGCCATGGGCCGGGCCGTGGGACCACGGGTGGCAGCACGCTTCGGGCGCTCGATCCTCGAACTCGGCGGCAACAATGCCGCAATCGTCGGCCCTAGTGCCGATCTGGATCTCACGCTGCGCGGCGTCGCTTTCGCCGCCATGGGTACGGCCGGCCAGCGCTGCACCTCGCTCCGCCGTCTCTTCGTGCATGAAAGCGTCTATGATGCGCTGGTGCCGCGGCTGATCAAGGCCTATGGCTCGGTCAAGGTCGGCAATCCGCTGGAGACCGGCACGCTGGTCGGCCCGCTGATCGACAAGGGCGCGTTCACCCGTATGCAATCGGCGCTCGATGCGGCCAAGACCGAAGGCGGCAAGGTGCATGGCGGCGAGAAGGTCGATGTTTCGGCTCCGGGTGAGGCAACCTATGTTCGCCCCGCGCTGGTGGAAATGCCTGTCCAGGCCGGTCCGATGCTGGAAGAAACGTTTGCACCGATCCTCTATGTGACGAAATATTCCGAATTCGGCGACGTGCTGGCGCTACATAACGGCGTGCCGCAGGGCCTGTCGTCGTCGATCTTCACCAATGACATGCGCGAGGCCGAAACCTTCGTCTCCGTGCTCGGCTCGGATTGCGGCATCGCCAATGTCAATATCGGCCCCTCTGGCGCCGAAATCGGTGGTGCGTTTGGGGGCGAGAAGGAGACGGGCGGTGGTCGTGAGAGTGGTTCGGATGCCTGGAAAGGCTATATGCGCCGGGCGACGAACACGATCAATTATGGCCGGACGCTGCCTTTGGCGCAGGGAGTGAAATTCGACGTGGAGTGATGATCGTTGGCAGGCGCGGTTTATTCCGCCGCGTCTGCTGCCTCTGCCGATAGCTTTACATTCAGGGCTTTGAGGATCTTTTGCACGGTCTCGTAACGTACTTTTGAGCCTGATCTGAGGGATTTGTAGAGGCTCTCGCGGCTGAGGCCCGTGTCTCTGGCAATCTGGGCCATGCCGCGTGCCTTGGCCACACTTCCAAGTGCAGAAATGAACGCTTCGGGATCTTGGTCTTCGAGAGCGACATTGAGGTACTCGGAGATCATTTCGTCGCTGTCCAGATAGTCTGCAACATCAAATGGAGTAGTATTGATCATCACAGTTCCTTTCGAAGTTCGCGGGCAATTTCGATGGCGTGCTTGATATCTCTCGGCTGTGTCGATTTGTCTCCGCCCAGCAACAGAAGATAAATCGTTTCACCTATTCTGGTGAAATAAACGCGGTAGCCCGGACCAAAATGAATGCGCATTTCGGAAACGCCTTCACCGACGGCGGCGCATCACCAAAATGGCCTCGCTCTGCCGACTGCAGCCGGTGGAAAATCCGCGCCTGAGCTTGCCTGTCTCTCAACTGGTCAAGCCAGCGCTCGAATTGATCCGTCTTCTTGAACAGCGGGATGAAACGATCGTAGCCAGTTGGCTACAATTTGTCAAAGAGAGGAAATTCCGATGAGCATGGATGACTTCGATCTTGACCGCTTCATCACCGCCCAGGACGGTGTTTTCGACACTGCTCTTTCCGAGCTCCAGGCCGGCCGCAAGCGGAGCCACTGGATGTGGTTCATCTTTCCGCAGATGCGCGGGCTCGGCATTTCCTCCACCGCGTTCAAATACGGCATCGTGTCGCTGGATGAGGCAAAGGCCCATCTCGCGCATCCGGTGCTGGGCGAACGGCTCAGGCGATGCACGGAGGCAGTGCTCGCTGTGAAAGGCCGATCCTCGCACCAGATTTTCGGCTCACCGGACGACATGAAATTCGGCTCGTCGATGACGCTGTTCGCATCGGCGGACGATCAGCCAGACAGCATCTTCCGCCTGGCGATCGACTGCTATTGTGGCGGCCGGATGGATCAGCGGACGCTGGATTTGCTCCGGCATCCGGAAAGCTGATTACGACAGCAGAAAGCTGCGCATCGAGATCGAGCCGAGATCGATCGACTCGTTGAAGAAGCCGACCTTTTCGTCTTCCGACATGACAGCGAGCGGGTAGAGGATCGGCAGGAAATGCTCGATCGTCGGATGCGAAAGAGCCGCGATCCGGCCGAGTTTGYCGACCTCCAGCACCTTGCCCACATCCTTGGCGGCAATGGCGTCCGCCATGTAGCGATCGAATTCCTCTGCCCAGTCGAATACCCGGCCGCTCATGTCGAGCGTCCGCAGGTTATGCACGACATTGCCGCTGCCGATGATCAGCACGCCCTTTTCACGAAGAGCCTTCAGTTCCTGGGCGAGCTTGAAATGATCGGCGAGACCCTTCGAGAGATCGAGCGACAGCTGATAGACCGGAATGTCGGCCTTGGGGAACATCTGGATCAGCACCGACCAAGCGCCGTGGTCGAGGCCCCAGCGTTCGTCGGAATGGGCGTGGCTTTCCTCCAGCAGTTCGATCGTCGCCTGGGCGAAATCCGGCGCGCCGGGCGCATTGTATTGCTGGGCGAAGAGTTCCGGCGGGAAGCCGCCGAAATCGTGAATGGTCTTCGGGTTGCTGCCGATATGGACGAGGGTCGCACCGCGCGTCATCCAGTGAGCGGAGACGACGAGGATTGCCTTGGGCGTCGGCAGTTCTTCGCCCATCTGGCGCCATTTCCGACTATATTCGTTGTCGATGATCGCGTTCATCGGGCTGCCATGGCCGACGAACAAAGCCGGCATGCGCGGTGTGGATGCGAGATTGGAAAATGCGTTGCTGAGCGATGCCATGACTATCTCCAACGGCTCTTAGACCGTCTACTTGATGAAATAGATAGCGCATCGGCATCGTTCATTGAAGTGTGACGATGGCGACAGATCGTTCAGCGTAGGGAAACGAAAGGCCGCGGACGTACCGCGGCCAATCGGAGATGAAGACCCGAAATCAGATGCTCAGGCAGAGATACTTGATCTCGATATAGTCCTCGATGCCATATTTCGAGCCCTCGCGGCCGAGGCCGGATTGCTTGATGCCGCCGAAGGGGGCGACTTCGGTGGAGATCAGGCCGGTATTGATGCCGACCATGCCGTATTCCAGTGCCTCGGCGACGCGGAAAATCTTCGAGACGTCCTTGGAGTAGAAATAGGAGGCGAGGCCGAATTCGGTGTTGTTGGCCATTTCGACGACCTGTTCTTCGGTGTCGAACTTGAACAGCGGCGCGACCGGACCAAAGGTCTCTTCGCGGGCGACCTTCATCTCCGACGTCACGCCGGTCAGGATGGTCGGCTGGAAGAACAGGCCGCCATGGGCGTCCGGCTTGCCGCCGACCGCCACCTTGGCGCCTTTTTCCAGCGCGTCGGCAATGTGTTCCTCGACCTTGTCGACGGCGGCCTTGGTGATCAGCGGGCCGGCATTGACGCCGGTTTCGAAACCGTCGCCGACCTTCATCGCGCCGACCTTCTCGGCCAGTTTCTTGGCGAAGGCATCATAGACGCCGGACTGGACGTAGAGGCGGTTGGCGCAGACGCAGGTCTGGCCGTTGTTGCGGTATTTCGAGATCATCGCGCCTTCGACGGCGGCATCGAGATCGGCATCGTCGAAGACGATGAAGGGCGCATTGCCGCCGAGTTCCAGGCCGAGCTTCATGATCTGGTCGGCGCCCTGGCGCATCAGGATACGGCCGACTTCGGTGGAGCCGGTGAAGGTCAGCTTGCGAACCTTGTCATTCTCGGTGAATTCCTTGCCGACCGACGGAGAATCCTTCGACAGGATGACGTTGAACACGCCCGCTGGCATGCCGGCCCGCTCGGCGAGAATGGCGAGCGAGGTGACCGAAAGCGGCGTCTCGGCGGCAGGCTTGGAGATCATGGTGCAGCCGGCGGCCACGGCCGGCGCGAATTTGCGCGCCAGCATCGCATTCGGGAAATTCCATGGCGTGATCGCCGCGACAACCCCGATCGGCTGCTTGATGACGATGATCCGCTTGTCCTGCTGATGGCCGGGAATGGTGTCGCCATAGACGCGCTTGGCTTCCTCGCCGAACCATTCGACGTAAGAAGCGCCATAGAGGACTTCGCCCTTGGCCTCGGCCAGCGGCTTGCCCATTTCCGTGGTCAGGATGGCGGCGAGGTCGTCGGCATTGGCGACCATCAGGTCGTAGAGCTTGCGCAGGATCGCGGCGCGTTCCTTGCCGGTCTTCTTTGCCCATTCTTTCTGGGCCTTGTGAGCGGCGTCGATGGCGCGCTTGGCCTCGGCGCGGTTCATGTCCGGCAGGGTGGCTATGACGTCGCCGGTCGACGGATTGGTGACGTCAAACGTCTTGCCGCTGTCGCTGTTGGCGACCCATTCGCCGGCAATGAACGCCTTGTCGGTGACCAGCGACGGGTCCTTGAGCTTGGAGGTGAGTTTATCGGAAATCATGGGTTCAAGCCTCAGCTGCGCATTCGCGCAAGGTTGCTTCGAGAATATCCATAGCCTCGGCGAAGACATTGTCTTCGATGGTGATCGGGGCGAGGAAGCGGATGACATTGCCGTAGACGCCGCAGGTGAGCAGGATCAGGCCTTTGGCGAGAGCCTTTTCGCGCACTTTGCTGGTGAAGTCGGCATTCGGGTTTTTCGTTCCGGGAATGTTGAACTCCACGGCGTTCATGAAGCCGGGGCCGCGGATATCGGCGATCTGCGGCACCTCGCCGAGCAGCGAATGCAGGCGCTGCTTCAGCCGGTTGCCGAGCGATTCAGCGCGCTCGTTGAGGCCTTCCTCTTCAATCACATCGAGCACGGCATTGCCGGCGGYGATGCCGATCGGGTTGCCGCCATAGGTGCCGCCGAGGCCGCCCGGTCCGGGTGCATCCATGATCTCGGCGCGGCCGGTGACGGCTGCGATCGGGAAGCCGCCGCCGAGGCCCTTGGCCATGGTCGTCAGGTCGG
Organism: Rhizobium sp. P2_G2; assembly: GCF_056403555.1. Lineage (NCBI taxonomy): Bacteria > Pseudomonadati > Pseudomonadota > Alphaproteobacteria > Hyphomicrobiales > Rhizobiaceae > Rhizobium > Rhizobium sp. P2_G2. Next base: position 221,143 of record NZ_JBFUFF010000003.1, on the reverse strand, counting down.
CGGCAACGCCATAATGTTCCATGGCAAACAGCTTGCCGGTGCGCGCGAAGCCGGTCTGGACTTCGTCGGCAATCAGCAGGATGCCGTATTTGTCGGCGATTTCGCGGATCTTCTGCATGAAGGCGCGCGGCGTCTCGTAGAAGCCACCTTCGCCCTGCACCGGCTCGATGATGAAGGCCGCGACGCGGTTGGGGTCGACATCGGCCTTGAACAGCTTGTCGAGGACGGCGAGCGAATCCTCGATAGTCTGGTCATGGAGTTCGATCGGGAAGGGCACGTGGAAGACATCGGGCATCATCGCGCCGAAGCCGGTCTTGTAGGGAACGACCTTGCCGGTCAGCGTCATGCCCATGAAGGTGCGGCCGTGGAAGGCGCCGGTAAAGGCGATGACGGCGGAGCGGTTGGTCGCGGCACGGGCGATCTTCACCGCGTTTTCAACAGCTTCGGCACCGGTGGTGACGAAAATCGTCTTCTTCTTGAAATTACCCGGCACGGCATTGTTGAGACGCTCGGCGAGGCGGACATAATTCTCGTAGGGCACGACCTGATGGCAGGTATGGGTGAAATGGTCGAGCTGGTCCTTGACGGCGGCGATCACCTTGGGATGGCGATGGCCGGTATTGACCACGGCGATGCCGGCGGCGAAATCGATATAACGACGGCCCTCGACATCCCAGATTTCCGCATTTTGCGCCTTGTCGGCATAGACCTGCGTGGTAACGCCGACGCCGCGCGAGATCGCATCGGATCTGCGGGCCGCAATTTCAGTGTTGAGCATGGAAATCTCCCGGGATGTGAGTGACGGAAAGCAACACTGCGGAGAAGCGCTCCCCACAGCCTCGAAAATATTCTTTGCATTTTTTCTGTAGAGTTGCAATATGGGTTGGAAGAGATTTTTGGGGCCGATTGCACCATGCAGGAGCAGATTCGATACAAGATCGCCGAGGCCGCACGCATGGCCGGCGTGTCGCCCTCGACCCTGCGCCTGTGGGAGAGCCAGGGATTGATCGAGCCGGTGCGGACGGAGTCGGGGCAGCGGCTCTACGAGGCGGTGCATGTCGAGCGGCTGAAGAAGATTAGCTGGCTAAGAACAGACAAGGGGCTCAATCCTGCGGCGATCCGCGAGAGCCTGCTGCAGGAGGTGCCGGAGGCGGAAGAGCAGTCCCGGGTGTCGTCTGGAGCAAGTGCCGATGCCGATGCCGCCATCGGCCAGAAGCTGCGGCAGCTGCGCCGCGACGCCGGCAAGACGCTGGAAAATGTCGCGGCCGCCACCGGCGTGTCTGTGTCGCTGCTGTCGACCTTCGAGCGGACGTCGCAAGGCCTCTCCTTCAAGGCGCTGCATGAGGTGGTCAACCATTTCGGCACGACGCTTGCCATTCTGAGCGGCCAGGAGGAGCGGAATTCGGGAGAATCACTGATCCGCAACGGCGCCTGGTCCTATTGGCCGACGACATCGTCTGGAGTGACGGTGCAGGTCCTCTCCGAAGGCAAGAACCAGATGGAGTGTCATCGCTTCGTGCTGGCGCCCGGCGCATCGAGTGAGGGCGCCTATCAGCACGACGGCGAGGAATTCATGCATGTGCTCACCGGCAGCATCGAGATCGTGCTCGATGGCGACCAGTTCTTCGAGCTCGGTGCCGGCGACTCCTTCTATTTCGAAAGCCGCCGGCCGCATAGCTGGCGCAACAGCTTTGCCGGCGAGACGGTGCTGCTCTGGATCAACACGCCGCCGACATTTTGAAGCGCGCCGTCACGCGCTTTCCCTCTTGTTTTTGCGCATGTGGTTATCCCGAAACCAGGACCACTTTCGGGCGACATGCTGGGAGCTTGCAGGTCGCGGCTCCGAATGCGAGAGTGGGGATTGGGAGCCTTTTCCTGGTTGCAGCCGTTTAACCGGGAAAGGCTTCATGCCACCGGAGGTCGGCCATGCCCAGGTTCCAGATGCAGATGGAAGTCGAGCACGCGATCCTGTTTCTCTCGGATGCGATTGACGATTTTGCCATACCCGACAATACAGGCTCGGCCTTCGTGGTTGCGACAGCCGATTGCCTGGCGTTCTGCGTCATGCCGGATGTTGATGGCGCCTCGCTGGTGACAGTTACCGATCATGACTGTGACAGCGGCACAAAGCTCTGGAGCGGAACGCTTTCGGTCACCAGCGGCGTGGTGACCTTGAGCGACAGTGCGGCATTCCACTATATCTATCTGCCGACGCCGGCCCGCGAGGTCGAGGTCGACATATGGGCTGATGACGAACGATATCCGGAATGGGTCTGGATCAAGCTATCGGCCATCGGTCACCCCTATGTGTCGGAAGAACACTGACGGGTCGACGGCTCACGCAAAGCCGCCTGCCGACCATCCGACTTCTCACGCCAGTTCCACATGCGGCACGCCGTTCGAAGTCTTCTCCACCGTCTTGCCTTCCTCGTCGAGCATGCAGACGATGCGCTTACGCATCACGGCAAAACTCTCGAACTGCGAGACATTGACCGCCTCGTCGAAATCGAAGGTCACGCGGGTCATGTTGCCGGCGGTCATGCGCTGCACGGCGATCACCCGGCCGGTAAAAGCCTTGCCGAGATAGCGGCCCGAGGCTTTGTCGCCCAGCGAAAGCGTGCGCTTCGGCACCCTGTTGCCGAGCCTGGCATGCAGCGTGTTCCAGTCGCGGAAGCCGTACTGGCTGGCGATCAGCTCCAGCGATTTCGAATGGTTGATCTGGGTTCCCTGGCGGGCAAGCGCATCGCGCAGGCGTTTTGCCTGCTCCTTGAGCGCATCCAGCGAGGGGAGTTGGGTCGTGTCACCCATGACAGTCCTCTTTCCTGGCATTCCGATGCAATGCTTGGGTGCCCGCATTGCCAAAGGCCGGAATGCCTCAAGTGGAAATCAGACGTTGATCCGAATTCAGGGACTTCACCATGTCCGAAGACTGCGAGCGGCAGGGGTCCCTTGCCCTGCCGCTGACTTAGTGCCGGTAACGCAAAAAGTCAAATCACGCGATATGCGGACGGTGGACATGAGCTGCAAAGGAAGGCGTGAAGCCGCCCCGGTCATGGACTCATTCTGTTTTCTGAGAGGTTCGCTTCGGACGAACTCGACCCAGTGCATCAAGATCCATGACTCGTTCGCCCGGCGAACCGAGATATTCGTCGGTTGAGTGACGCCCATTTTGGTCTTCGACTGTCACCGTAAATCGGTTCCCATGCGAGTCCACCGCATATCTCGCCGTCAGTTTGCGGAATACATGCGATCCGACTCCATGCCGCTGACTTAAGTTATCCAACGCGTCGGCATAAAGTGAGATCGCCCTGGACAATGATGCTGACGGACGAGCGCCAGACGATGTTCCGGCAATGAAATCTACCAGAATGTAACCTTCGCCACTGTTCGCCGCTTCGCCGAATATATCTGTTGGATAATATCCGATCATCAATCCGAGCCCGCACGCAAGCGAGTCCGCGATGTTGTGGCCAATGGATTTCAGTTCACCGAGCTTCATTCCCAGAGATTAGCAGCAGTGGTCCTGCTGGCAAGCAGGTTACGATGGCCGCCTTAAAGCAAGGCGGCCAAGAACAGGTGACGTTGAATGACTGCTTTCGATTCAAGCCTCAGAACGGATAGTGCTGGTGTGGGCCCTCGATGATGGCCCGGTGCCGATCAGTTGATCACCGCCTCGCCCCGAACACGACCGTAGTCGAAACGCTCACGCTGCCGAAGGGCATTTGCGCCTCGTCATGCGATCGGGCCATTGATATGGCGGACGCCATTCCTATGCCACTGCCGCCGAGGCAGCTGCGCCGCTGGAGACGTCGAGTTTCTTCGCGCGCAGGAAAGCGCCGGCTTCATCGATCGACTGCATGCCTTCGTCGAGCATTGGGGCGAAGAGCTGCCAGGAATGCACCATGCCGTCGAAAACCTTGAGTTCTGCATCGACACCGGCCGCCTTCAGCCGTTCGACCACGGTAATGGAATCGTCGCGGAGGATTTCCCACGATCCGACATGCACGAGCACAGGCGGCAGACCGGTGAAATCGCTGTAGAACGGCGTGACAGTCTCGGACTTCCTGTCGCCATCGCCAATGTAACAGGCGTTGAAGATGGCCATGAGCTCGGGCGTCAAAAGCGGCGCATCCGGCACTGAGCGGTGAGATTCGCCTATGCCGGCAAGATCGAGTGCCGGAGACATCAGCATCAGCGCGGCCGGCTGCGGCAAGCCTGCCTTCTTTGCGCGGACAGCGACCGAAAGCGCCAGATTGCCGCCGGCACTGTCGCCGCAAATAGCGATTGCTGCCGGATCATAGCCTTGCGCCAGAGCCCATTTATAGGTTTCGACGGCATCGTCATGGGCGGCAGGCGCCGGGTTTTCGGGCGCCAAACGATAGTCGGGCGCCAGGACGCTGATACCGCTCGCCCGCGCCAAGTGGGTGGCGATCACCCGATGCGATCGGCTGGAGCCGAAAAAGAAGCCACCGCCATGGAAATAGATGATGAGCCGGCGCTTGTCCGTGTCGGTGCGCTGGATGAGGTCGCCGCCGCAAGGTCCTGCCGCCACCCGCTGGATCATCGAACCCTCGGCAATCGGCGTCTGGGCATTGATGCCTTCGAACCATTCGCGCATGACGGCCGGTGTGGCGTTTTCCGGCGGCGGATTTTGGGCGCTGATGCTGAGAATGAATTCCAGTTGCTGCTTGGACATTGTTCCTCCCTGGGGATTTGCTTTGATAGGCACGTCGAAACCGGTGGCAGCCGGTTTCATCGATTCACGCCGCGTTTGAGATATGAGAAACTTGGTTGAGCGTCGGCGGTGCGGAACATGCCGCACCGCCGCTCGCACTGATCAGAACGGATAGTGCTGGTGCGGGTCCTCAATAGTGATCCAGCGCAAGTCGGTGAATTCGTTGATCGCCGCCTTGCCGCCGAAGCGTCCGTAGCCGGAGCCCTTGACGCCGCCGAAGGGCATCTGCGCTTCGTCGTGCACGGTCGGGCCGTTGATGTGGCAGATGCCGCTTTCGATGCGCGCGGCGACAGCCATGGCCCGCTGCACGTCGCGGCTATAGACGGAGGCTGACAGGCCGTATTCGGTGTCGTTGGCGATGGCGATGGCCTCCTCTTCGTCGCGCACGCGGATCACCGGCTTGACCGGGCCAAAGCTCTCCTCGTCATAGGCGCGCATGCCGATCTTGACGCCGTCGAGCAAAGTCGCTTCGACGACCGAGCCGGTGCGCTTGCCGCCGGCGACCAGCTTGGCGCCTTTGTCGACCGCGTCCTTGATAAAGTCTTCCATCTTAAGGGCGGCTTCCGGCGTCACCAGCGAGCCAAGCACGACATGGCCGCGCGGATCGCCGGCCGGCAGTTTGGAAGCGCGGTCGGCCAGTTTGCGGACGAATTCGTCGGCGATCTTCTCGTGTACGATGATGCGTTCGGTCGACATGCAGATCTGGCCCATATTGGCATAGGCGCCGAAGACCGCGCCATTGACGGCGGCATCGATATCGGCATCGTCGAGCACGATCATCGGCGCCTTGCCGCCGAGTTCGAGCAGAGCAGGTTTCAGATATTTGCCGCAGAGTTCGCCGATGCGGCGGCCGACGCGGGTCGAGCCGGTGAAGTTGACGCGGCGGACTTCAGGGGCGGCGATCAGCGCCTCGACAACCGCGGCGGCATCTTCCGGTGCGTTGCTGATGACGTTGATCACGCCCGCCGGCAGGCCGGCCTCGACCAGCGCCTGGCCGATCAGCATATGCAGGCCAGGGCAGGCTTCCGAAGCTTTCAGGATCACGGTGTTGCCGCAGGCGAGCGCCATGGCTATGGCGCGGGTGCCGAGGATGATCGGCGCATTCCACGGTGCGATGCCGACGCAGACGCCGGCAGCCTGGCGGATCGCCATGGAGAGCGTGCCGGGTTTGTCGGAAGGGATGATCTCGCCCTGGATCTGGGTGGTCATGCCGGCCGCCTCGCGCAGCATGCCGGCGGCAAGCATAGTGTTGAAGCCGGCCCAGGGCGCGGTGCCGCCGGTTTCCTCGATCATGATCTTGGCGAATTCGTCGACCTTGGAGGCGAGCATGTCGGCGGYCTTGAACAGCAGCGCGCGGCGCTCGCCAGGGCCGGTCTTCGACCAGGCCGGGAAGGCAGCGTGAGCGGCGGCCACGGCGGCCTTCACATCCGCGACGCCCGAGGCGGGAGCGCGGGTCGCGACCTTGCCGGTATAGGGGTCGATGCGGTCAAACGTCTTGCCGGAAAAGGCAGGGACGGACTTGCCGCCAATGATTTGCTGGAGTTCCAACATGGTGTTTCCCTTCTTTTGGATGTTAGAAGCCGAGCACGTCGGCGTTGATCGAAGCTTCGAGGCCGCCGTCATTGGCGATATTGGCGCCGTTGATCCAACGGGCGGCATCGGAAGCGAGGAAGAGGATGACAGGCGCGATGTCCGACGCGGTGCCGGCGCGGCCGACGCGGGATATGTCGGAATCGACCTTCTCGTCGCCCAGCACGGAACGGAATTCCCTGAGAATCTGCGTCTCCACCGGGCCTGGGCTGACGGCGTTGACGCGGATGTTGCGATCCCTGAACAGCCGCTCATGCGCCGCCTTCTGCGTCCAGAGCAGCAGCAGTTCCTTGGAGAGCGGGTAGCCGATCTCGTTCGGGATATTGTGCCTAGCGATCACGGCCTTGATGTCTGGGAAGCCGGTCTCGGCGACCAGCGCCTTGGCGCGGTCGAGATTGGCGCGCCAGCCATAGCCGGCGATCGAGGCGACGTTGACCACCGAGCCGCCTTCGCGGATGCGGCGGGCGAGCGCCTCGGTGAACAGGCGCAGGCCGTAGAAATTGATGGCGAGCGTCGGCTCGGCGCCGATCTTGCCGGAAATGCCGGCGACGTTGAGCAGCGCGTCGAAACGCAGCGGCAATTGCTCGACCACGGCTTCGATGCCGGTCGGGTTGGAAAGATCGCCCTTGATGAAATTCGCCGACGGCTGGGCCGGCTCCTTCATGTCGATGCCGATCACGTCCGCGCCTTGCGCTACCGCCAGTTCGGCCGTGCGGGCGCCGATGCCCGACGAGACGCCCGTAATGACTAGGGTCTTGCCCAACAGCATATCATTCTCCCTTTCGTGTGATGGTTTCGGGCAGCCGGAGCCGGTAGCCCACGGGCATCAGCGAGATGCCGAAGCGGTTTTCGACCGCGCCCCAAAGACCGCGCGGGAAAAGCAGCGAGAAGATCAGCGCCACCAGGCCGAGCCCGATCAGGTACCAGACGCCCAGGCCGCCGAACCAGGTCTCGATCAGGAAGAAGATCACCGCACCGAGAATGGCGCCTTCGAACGTGCCGATGCCTCCGACCAGGACCATGAAGATCATGTAGGCCGTCCATTGCACCGAGAAATAATTCTTTGGCTGGAAGGTGACGGAACTCGCAAGCCAGAGTGCCCCGGCAATGCCAATGCCGGCGGCGGCGAGCACGAAGAGCAGCCGCTTGGTCGCCGTGACCTTGACGCCGAGCGCCCCCGCCGCATCCTCGTTGTCGCGGATCGCCTGGATGGCGGCGCCGGTCTTGCTGCGCAGAAGGGCGAAGAGGCCGATCAGGAAGGCGGCCATGGCGACAAGCGCGCACCAGTAGATGAGGTCGCGCCGTTCGCCGCTGGCATAGGCGTTGAGCGAGATCAGCGAGGTGCCGGTTTCGCCCTGGATCAGCCTGTCGAGATTGACCAGGAGATGCACGAGAGCCGAGACCACCCACATGCCGATGGCGAATTCGCCGCCCTTGAGCCTGAGCATGAGGAAGGACAGCGGCCACGACACGGCGGCGACGGCGATGGCGGCAATCAGCATCGATATGAAGGGGTCGATGCCCTGATAGGCGAGCCGGACGGTGAAATAGGCGCCGAGGCCGAAGAACAATTGCTGGCCGACCGAAACCAGGCCGCCGAAGCCGGCCAGCGCATTCCACATCGCTGCCATGATGACGTAGATGAAGAGCGCGGTCATGCGGTCGACCATGCCGGCGCTGAGGAAGGCGGGACCGAGGGCGAGCACGGCGAGGAGGGCGATCGACAGCCATGCCGCGATGCGCGACGAACTGGTCCAGCGCTCGACCGAGCCTGCGGTCGGAAGGGTCATGTCGACGCTCATGCGGCACCTCTACGATTGGCGAGCCTGGCGGGCAGCAAAGCGAGATCGGGCAGGAAGAGCCGCGCCAGCAATATGATGAGGAAAGCGGCATGGCCGGCGATCAGGAAGCCGAGCGGATGCAGCGTGGCGCCCAGCGTCTGCGCGATGCCGAGGATAATGCCGCCGATCAGCGTACCCCAGAGCGAGCCTGCGCCGCCGATCACCGCCGCCTCGAAGGCGAACAGCAGTTGCGTGGCGCCAGCATAGGGCTCGAAGGTGGCGCGCATGGCAAGGAACATGCCAGCGATCGTCACCGTCACCAGCGTGATCGCCGCGGCGGCGGCATTGACTCTGATAGCATCGATGCCCATCAGGCCGGCCGTATCCGGATCCTCCGCCGTGGCGCGGATGGCGCGGCCGAGGCGGGTATAGTTGAGCATCAGCTGCAGGCCGGCGAGCAAGAGCACGGCGACGATGAAGATCAATACCGGAAGCTTGCCGACATACATGCCGCCGGGCAGTTGCCAGCTATCCCAGGAGAGGTCGCCAATGGAATTGGCCAGCGACTTGGTATTGGCGCCGAACTGTTCGAACAGCGAGTTGTCGATCACCATGGACAGGCCGAAGGTGGAGAGGATCGGCAGCAGTTGCCCGCCGCGGGCGCTGCGGTCGAGGATCAGCCGTTGGATCAGCCAGCCGACCACCGCCATGACGATCACGGCAATGATGAAACAGGCCCAGATCGGCAGATGGGCGCGGTCGCTGAGCACAAACATCAGATAGGCGGCGCAAATGGCGAGACTGCCATGGGCGAGGTTGATGATGCGCATCACCGAAAACATGAAGGAAAGGCCACAGGCCAGCAGCGCATAATAGCCGCCGAGCAGGATGCCCTGGACGAGTTGGTTCATCATGCCACGGCTCCTTTGCGGGCGCGATGCAGGCCGAAATAGGCCTCGGTGACCTGGTCGCGGGTGAGCGATCTGGCATCTCCCTCCAGCGCGATGCGGCCTTCGAGCATGCAGATGACGCGGCTCGCAACAGCCATGGCGCGCGCCAGGTCCTGCTCGACAAGGATGATGGTCGTGCCGGATTTGATCAGGCCGTCGAGCGATTCATAGACGCGGTCGACGATCAGTGGCGACAGGCCGAGCGAGACTTCATCGAGCAGCAGCACATCCGGATTGCTCATCAGCGCCCGGCCGATGGCGGTGGCCTGCTGTTCGCCGCCCGAGAGATGGCCGGTCTTGTGGTTGATGCGCTTCTTCAGGTTGGGGAAGATGTCGAGGATCTTGTCGATCGACCAGTCGCCCTTGCGGCCGGCCATCGAGCCAAGCTTGAGATTTTCCGCCACCGTCATCGAGGCGAACATGCGCCGGCCTTCGGGCACGAGCGCAATGCCTTTTGCCACGCGCTTGTGCGAGGGGAGCGCGGTCACATCTTCATCCCCAAGGCGGATCGCGCCGGAAGCGACGGCATGGGCGCCGGCAAGCGTGCGCAAAAGCGTGGTCTTGCCTGCGCCATTGGCGCCGACCAGGGCGAGCGTCTCGCCCTTCTGGACCGAGAAGGAGATGCCCCTGACGGCTTCGAGCAGGCCGTGGCGGGCGGTGAGATTGTCGAGAGCGAGAATGGTCATTTCGGCCCTCCGCCGAGATAGGCCTTGACCACGTGCGGGTCGGACATCACGGCCTGCGGTTCGCCATCGGCGATGATTTTTCCGGCATCCATGCAGATCAGCCGGTCGACGACCTGCAAGAGCACATGCACGATATGCTCGATCCAGACGATGCCGAGACCGCGGCGCTTCAGTTCCTGGATGGTCAGGACGAGTTCCTGCGCCTCGGAATCGGTCAGCCCGCCGCCGATCTCGTCGAGCAGGATGACCTGCGGGCCGGTGGCCAGCGCGCGGGCCAGTTCCAGCCGCTTGCGGTCGAGCAGCCCGAGCGTCTCGGCGCGGCGGTTGGCGACTTTGAGCATGCCGCACATGTCGAGCGCGCCGATCACGCGCTCATAAGCTTCGTCGCGGCCCTTCACCGAATGCGAGGCGGCGACATAGACATTTTCGAATGTCGTCATGCCGAGAAACGGTTTCGGCACCTGATGGGTGCGGACCAGGCCGGCGCGGCAGCGATCGGCGGCGGAGTGCCGCGTCACGTCCCGGCCGGCAAAGCTGACAGCGCCCGCGCTCGGCGGGAAGGCGCCGGCCAGGGTGGCGAGCAGCGTGGTCTTGCCGGCGCCGTTCGGCCCGACAATCCCCACCGCTTCGCTGAGGCCCATGGAGAAGTCGACATCCTCGAGCACGGCGAGCGCACCGAAACGTTTGTGGATGCCGATCCCCGAGAACCGGCCGGGGCCGGTCCTGCTTTCCGTATCGTTCAACATACTGTTCCCGAATGATCAGCCTTGATCAGGCGTTGTAAGGCAGAAGCTTGGCAGCCACCGGCACGTTCGGATCGGTGACATGCTCGGTGACGACATAGTCGAGCGGGAATTTCGCACCGTCGGCGGCCTTGACCCATTGCGTGCCGATGATCGGGCCGGGGGCGACATTCGGCACCGGGCCGGAGGTGAAATCCACCTTGCCGGCGATGGTGACCGTGTTGAGCCCGGCGATCGCCTTGGCGACGGTCTCCTTGGTCTTCGGATCGCCCGACTTCTTGAGCGCGTCGAAGCCGGCATCGAACAGTGCCAGGGTGGCGCCGAGCTGCTGCGTCCACTGCTTGCCGGACGTGGTCTCGTAGCCGTCGGCGAGCTCGGTGCCGCTGACGCCTGTTAGCGTCGACTTATAGGGGAAGGCCTTGTGCCAATAGCAGGCGCTCGCCATGTTGACGCCGAGCTGGCCGAGCGATTCCACATCCGAGGGGAAGAGGCCGGTCTTGGCCACCTGCAGGATCTTGATCTGCTTGTGCAGGCCCTGCTGGGCAGCCTGGCGCCAGAAGGCGGCGAAATCCGGCGGGATCGGGAAGGTGTTGATGATCTCGACGCCTTCGTCCTTGAACTTGCTGATCTGGCTGGAAAAATCGGTGGTGCCGGTTTCATAGGCGCCGGGATCGACGATGGTGAAGCCGTCCTTCTGCAAGAGCGGCGCGAGATGGGCGCGGATGGCATTGCCGTCGGCGTCGTTCGGATACATGACGCCGACCTTCTTGTTGGTCGGGATGAGGCTCCACTGCGACACATAGGCCTTGTGGAACTCCTCGACACCGAAGCCGAAATGATAGGTCCATTTGAACGGTGACGGTGCGCCGGGCTTGGCGCCGCGGCCGAAATACCAGGCTTCCCAGGGCATAACGGTGGAGAGGCAGGGGACACCAGCGGCCTCGCAGGCATCGGCGACCGGATTGATGGTTTCCGGCGTCGAGATCACCAGCATCATGTCGATGGCCTGGTTGTTGATCAGGTCCTTGGCGAGCTGGCCGGCGCGCGACGGATCCGACTGGGTGTCCTGGTCGATGATCTCGACGCTGAATGTCTTGCCGCCGACCGCGAAGCCTTTTTCCAGCGCCTTGCGGGCGAGATCAAGCACATAGCCGTCCGTCTCGCCAAAGCCGCCGAGCGGGCCGGTGCGCGGGCTGATGAAGCCGATCTTGAGGCTGTCGGCAGCAAAGGCCGGGCGGGTGCCGAGCGCGAGGGCTACACCTGTCGCGGCTGTGGCCGCCATCAGTTCGCGGCGTGTCAGGCCGCTCTTCTTTTCATTCGTCATGTTTTCCTCCCATGTTGAATTACCTGCATTAAATCGGATAGTCGCCGGGCTGCGCGGAGAGCGTGATCCAGCGCAGTTCGGTGAATTCATCGAGTGCGGCCATGCCGCCGAATTTGCCGTAGCCGGAAGCCTTGACGCCGCCGAAGGGCATTTGCGGCTCGTCGGCGACGGTGGCGGAATTGATGTGGCAGATACCGGATTCGATGCGGCGAGCGACGGCCATGGCGCGGACGATGTCGCGGCCGAAGACGGCGCCGGAAAGGCCATATTCGCAATCATTGGCAATCGTGATCGCCTCTTCGGCATCGGCGACGCGGATGATCACGGCGACCGGGCCAAAACTTTCCTCGCGGTAGAGGCGCATCGGCCGCGTGACGTTATCGAGCACGGTGGCATCCATGAAGGCGTCATGGCTGTCGCCGCCGGCTAGCAGTGTCGCACCCTTGGCGATGGCATCATCGATCAGCATGCGGACGCGGCGGGCGGAATCTGCGGTCACCAGCGAGCCGAGCGGCATATGGCCGAGCACCGGATCGCCGGCCTTGAGTGTCCGGACTTTTTCGCGGAAGCGGGCGACGAAGGCATCGGCGACGCTGTCGAGCACGATGATCCGCTCCGTCGACATGCAGATCTGGCCCTGGTTGAAGAAAGCGCCGAAAGCGGCGGCCTTCACCGCCTCGTCGAGGTCCGCATCGTCAAGAACGATGAAGGCCGCCTTGCCGCCCAGCTCCAGCAGGCAGCGCTTGAGATGTTTGGCCGCCACCTGGGCGATGACCCGGCCGACGCGGGTCGAACCGGTGAAATTGATCCGCCGCACGACGGGATGGGCGACGAGCGCCTCAACGATCGCAGAGGCATCGGCCGGGGCATTGGAGACAAGATTGATAACGCCCGCGGGGATGCCGGCCTCGACCAGCGCGTCGACGATGGCGCGGTGTGTGGCCGGGCAGAGTTCGGACGCCTTGAAGATCACCGTATTGCCGCAGGCGAGCGCCATGGCGATGGAGCGGACGCCAAGGATGATCGGCGCGTTCCAGGGCGCGATCGCCAGGCAGACGCCCGCCGGCTGGCGGATGGCGAAGGCGGTGACGCCCGGCCGGTCGGTGGGGATGACCGCGCCGCTGACATGCGTGGTCATGGCCGCGGCATCTCGGAAAATCTCGCTGCCGAGTTTGACGTTGAAGGCGCACCAGGCGCGGGTCGCGCCGGTTTCAGACATCATGATCTCGACGATGCGGTCTTCATTCCGGGAGAGGATATTGGCGGTGCGTTCAAGAACGGCGCGGCGGAAGGCGGGCGTGCTGTCGGCCCAGGCCGGGAAGGCGGCAGCGGCCGCATCGGCAGCGGCAAGCGCATCGTCGAGGCTGGCAGCGCTGGCAGTGGTGGTAAGTTCGCCGGTGATGGGATTGTGGCGCTCGAAGCTCGCGCCATGGGCGGCATCGCGATCCGTCCCGCCAATGAGAAGCCGGACGCTACGGACGGCGGCAGCCGGCGCTTCGAAACGCGAAACCGTCTTATCCCCTAGGAAATCCACCCGCGCCTCGACTGACATCATCGCCTCCTCCCAAAGGCCTGACATGAGAGTAGCGCAGGTATCGGGAATATGAATGTGATTTTCCGGTTTAAACTTGTGAAATTCCGGGTAGATTGAAGCTGATTTTCCACGGCGGACATTGAAGATGCACAATGACACGGCGATCCATCACGATGCGCGCGGCGAAACGTTCGAGCCGGCGATCTCGCAGCGGGTGATCCGCATCGGGCGGGCACCGCAGCGCTGGTTTCACCACGCCGTCTTCCTCGCTGCCGGTGCGATGACGATCGCGCGGGGCGACAGCCCAACCGTGGTCCACGGGCCGGCGCTCGTGCTTTTCCCGCCGTCGGAAGGCGAGAGCCTGGCGATTGCCGCAGGCGCGCATGGGCACCTGATCGGCGTGTCGCCGGAGATCATCGGCGAGGCGATCGGCGACCACGCGGAGTCACCGTCGCTCAGATTGTTTTCCAGCGGCTTCTCGATCACCGACCGGTTGGAGAGCGGACAGCGCACGGAGATCGCGCCGCTGTTCCAGGGCTTTATTTCCGAACTGCACCAGGAGGGGCGCGCCTCACGTATGGTGGCCGGCGCCTATGCGCGGCTGATCCTCATGGCGGCGTGGCGGCTCTCCGGGGCTGGCGAACGTGCTGCGACGTCGGCGACCGGCACCGGCTCGATCCTTCAGCGCTTCCGGCAATCGGTGGAGGCGAATTTCCGCCAGCACTGGTCAATCACCGATTATGCTCTCGAACTCGGCATCAGCCCCGACCGGTTGCACGCCATCTGCCAACGCACACTGAAGCGACCGCCGATCGAACTGGTGCATGACCGGCTGGTGCAGGAGGCGAAGCTGCGGCTGGAACGGGCGGCGCGCAGCGTGCAGGAAATTTCGGACAGTCTTGGCTTTCGCGACCCGGCGAATTTCAGCCATTTCTTCAAGCGCAAGACAGGTGTTTCGCCGGCGAAATACCGCGCGCTGGCGGTGGGTGCGGCCGGGACGGCGGTGCCGCTGTCGTCAGGGTATTACGAGTGGCCGTGAGGGAGGACTCGGCTCCTTCGTGGAAGGCCGGGAGATACCAAGACAACTATACATGCGCCGACCGCCGTAGGCGACGAACGCTGTCGTGACTGCAAGTCTATCTTTGAGACCGACTCAGCAAAAAAGCCACTAGCTAATTGCTAGTGGCTTTTTGAAGGAGGAGGAGGGGATCAGACCGCGCCGCTGTCACAAGATCGATATCACCGCCAATATAACACTCAAGATCGTTAGAATATACATTCCAATTTCGATCGTCGGCTTGTAAGCCCAATGCAGGCTTTCCCATGCGACGCGGTATGCCCACGAGCGTGCCTCTGACACATCAGTCGTGGCAACCCTCTCAGCAAATTCGTCTTCAAAGGCAGCGAGCCCTTCTTCACGAACTTTCGTTCGCAGTGAATGTTTGACCATCCACCTAGCCAGCCCCGGAAGGCGGGCATCTTTTTGTTTTGGCACTTCTTCTGGAGTCATGATGACTTCCTTCTGTTGTGCCTGCGACTCTCATCGCCGATCCCGCTCCGCAAAGAACCGCATGATGGCTTCGGCAGAGTCTGTAAGAGTGTACACTCTTGCAGGCATACCGCGGACACGGGGCCCACCATCGGTTTTCGTTTGCGATGTTAGAAAGCCAGCATCTTCCAACTGCGACAGGTTCTGATACACTCTCGGGGTTGGAGCTTGCCTTCCGTTATCGTCCAGAAGTTTCGCGATCTTTGCGCCATATGCATCGTCCCGCAGGCGGTTGACCGCCGCTAGGAGAAGCATTCCGAACGCACCGCCGGGAACCTTCTCAGGTAACATCACTATTCCAGGAAGTGATTTGCTCCGCAGACCCTGCGGTCGGCGGAGAAAGGGTCAGCATCGTGCATTTAGTAGCTCCTGTTTTTGGTTGATGGTTTCGACCGCTAATCGTCACGATCTTCATGTTGCCTGCGGTCGAAAACCAGAAGTCAATCGTGACGATGAAAGGAATATAGTACAAAATAGATAGGGTGTCAAGTTTACCGTATAAAATAGATAGGATATTTCGAAGGGGCTGATGCGTGCCGTCGCCACGGCATGGAGCCGGGGTTGCTCGAAATTTTTGGAGAGTGATGAAGAAAAAGATCGCTGGCGATGTCGGACAAAGACTGGAGCGCGATATGCGCCGCTGGACCTGAACGTTGTAAGTCTGCGGACGGTGCGCGGCGAGTCCGTGAGTCGACAGTATCTTCGTTTGCGAAGACTGCTACGCCAAAAAAGTCATCCGGCCGCCTATGTGGAAACGGGTGTCATCGGACGGACCCTTTATAAGAACATTGATGCTGAACCCTTCACCCCACCGGCGACGCTATCGACTCCTTGCGCACCAGTTCCGCCGGCCAGACTTCGCTCTGGTTCGACGCATCCCGTCTCAGTTAATGCGCGTCGCGGTCTCGGCGCGCGCTCCAGCGGCTTCCTACCCTTACCTTCTTGCTTACAGTGAGCAGAAGCAGGCAGCAATCGGCCGCCCATTCCGCCTACTCACCCGCGTCAGCGCGTTTCCAATATCCGCAACAGCCTGCCTCGATACGTGTCGACAATGACCGCGAGGACAATAACCGCGCCGATGACGATCGGTTTGACATTGTCGTCGGCGCCGAGCAGCTGCAGGCCGGTGGACAGAACCTGCAGGATGCAGGCGCCGACCAGGGTGCCGATGATCGAACCTTTGCCGCCGGACAGGCTCGTGCCGCCGATGATGACCGCGGCGATCGCATTCAGCTCGTAGCCAATGCCCGCGACAGGGCTGCCGACATTGAGACGTAGCAGGTAGACCATGGCGGCGATGCCGGCGGTCAGGCCGGAGATGGTGAAAACCGCGATCTTGTATTTTCTGGGATTATGTCCGGAGAGCCGCACGGCCTCCTCATTCGTGCCGATGGCAAAGACGAAGCGTCCGAACACCGTGTAGCGCAGCACGAACCAGCCGACGAGGACGACGACGATGGCGATCAGGAAGATCGACGGGAACACGCCCCAGAAGATCAGATTGCCGAAATCGACGAAGGGCTGCGGCAGGCCGGTGATGGTCGAATTATCGCTGACCACGCGCGCCAGGCCGCTTGCGACATTGAGCATGCCGAGGGTGACGATGAACGAGGGCAGCTTCCACTTCTCGCAGACCCAGCCATTGATGGCCCCGAGAACAGCGCCGGTGCCCATCGAGGCAAGCGTGGCCAGCACGATGGCCTGCCAGGGAGAGAACCGCGGATCGATCATGATCGTCGCGCCGACAACCGTGCAGAGCGCCAGCAGCGAACCGACGGAAAGATCGATGCCGCCCGTGAGGATGACGAAGGTCATTCCCGAAGCCAGGACCGTGTTGATGGCGATCTGGACGAAGATCTTGAGGAAATTTTCCGGCGTGGCGAAATAGGGTGCTGTCGCCGAGAAAAACAACAGGATCAGGACAAAGGCGATCGCCACGCCCGCTTCGCGCATCGAAATCCTGAGGATGGTGTTCCAGAGATGGTTCTCTTTCGCCCCGATTGAATTTTCAGCGTTCTCTGACACGGCTGTACTCCTTGTAGGCGAGCGAGAGAATCCGGCTCTCTTCAAACTGTTGGCGCGGCACTTCCCCGGCTATCTTGCCATCCGACAGGACGATGACGCGATGGCAAATGCCCATGAGTTCCGGCAGGTCGGATGACACCATCAGAATTCCCTTGCCGTCGGCGGCGAGCTTCCACAGAAGCTCATAGATCTCGGCCTTGGCGCCGACATCGATGCCGCGGGTCGGCTCATCGAAAATCAGCACATTCGGGCCGCGGAACAGCCATTTGGCGATCACGACTTTCTGCTGGTTGCCGCCGGAAAAGGTTCTGACGGCCTGGTGGATCGACGGGGTCTTTACCCGCAATTCCCGCACGAGGCGTTCGGAATGCTGCTGCTCGGCTTTGCGCGCGATCAAGCCGTTGCGGGAGATCTTTTTCAGATCGGCAATGGTCATGTTGTGCGCGCAGCTCAGATCCAGGAGCAGGCCCTGCGTCTTGCGATCCTCTGTGGCGAGGCAAAGGCCGGCGGCCACGGCATCCTTGGCCGAGTTGATCGTCACCGGCTGACCGTTGACGCGAATTTCACCGGCATGTTTGACATCGGCGCCGAAGATCGCCCGGACCACTTCGGTTCGCCCGCTGCCGACCAGGCCGGCTATGCCGACGATTTCGCCATGGCCGACCGAGAAGGAAAGCTGCGGGCTGTTGCGCGTCACTTGCAGGCCAGAGACGCCAAGCGCTTCGCCATGCACCGGGCTGTCGTCCCGGAAAACTCCGTGGTTTGAAATCGTCCGCCCAACCATCAGCTCGACGATCTCGGGAACGGTCAGGCCTGCCAGCGGGCGGGTGGTGACGCGCTGGCCGTCACGCAACACGGTTACGTCGTCGCCGACTTCAAAGACTTCTTCGAGCCGATGGGAGATGTAGAGGGTCGTCACCCCGCGGTTTCTCAGCCGTTTGAGGATCGCAAACAGCCGGTCGACCTCGTGCGACGTCAAGGTCGCGGTCGGCTCGTCCAGGACGAGGAATTTGCTCTCGTAGCAGAGCGCCTTTGCAATTTCGAGGAGCTGGAGCTGCGCGACGCTCAGGCGGCTGGCCGGGGTCGTGGGCGCTATGTCCAGGCCGACCTCGGACAGGAGTTCTTCGGCCCGCCGGTTCATTTTCGTGTAATCGACCAGGCCGAAGCGGCGCGGCAGATGTTCGAACAGCAGGTTTTCCGCGACCGTCAGATTGGACAGTGGATGCAGTTCCTGATGGACGATGCGGATTCCTGCCTTGAAGGCTGCATGCGGCGAGGCGGGGCTGTAAGGCTTGCCGTCGAACCAGAGCTGGCCTTCGTCGGGCTTGAAGACGCCGCCCAGGAGATTGATCAGGGTCGATTTTCCGGCGCCGTTCTCGCCCAGCAGGACGTGTCCCTTGCCGCGGCGAAAATCGATGGAGACGTTGTTAAGCGCCACAACGCCCGGAAAACGCTTTCCGATCCCCTCCAGCTTCAAAATGTGGTCATCCGGCAGGTCCGACAAATCAGCCTCACGCGTCTTCCAATGGGGGAAATGTTAACTCGCTGCCGATGGCAACACCGGCAGGACGCCGATCATAATTCGATCGACGACAAGATGCCATCAAGGTCCAACACGCCGGCCAAAAGGCCGGCGTGTCGCCCTGTCAAAGCTCGCTGTTGCTTTACTGCAAGTCCTTGGCGGTGATGAGCTTGATATCGGTCTTCACCCAGCCGGTGAATTTTTCGCCGGCGAGTTCCCGCAGGCCGTAGTCGATGCCGATCACGGCCATCTTAGCACCGTATTGTTCGACGGTGGCATACATTTTGCCGCCCTTGATCAGCGGCTGCACCGGGGGAATGTTGTCGAAACCGATGACCTTGATCTTGCCGCTCTGGCCGCTTGCGTCAAGCGCCTTGACGACGCCCAGCGCCATGGAATCGTTGGCCGCCATCACGCCTTGAATATCCTGGTACTTGGTCAGGAAATTGGTCATGAGGGTGTTGGCTTCCTCGGTTTCCCAATGCGCGGTCTTGCTGTCGAGAAGCTGGAGCTTGCCGGCCTTGATGGCGTCCTCGAAGCCTTCCTTGCGCTCCTTGGCATTGTCGGCTTCCGGATTGCCTTCAAGGATCACGACTTTGGCGCCCGGTCCCAGATCCTTCGCAAGCGCATCGCCGGCAAGCCGTGCGCCCTCGCGGTTATCAGGGCCGAAGAAGGCGAGGTCGATTCCCGCTGCCTTTTTCGCATCGGCATCGAGCGGCACGTCGATGTTGATGACCTTGACGCCGGCCTTCACGGCCTTGGCGAGCGGCGTTGCCATTGCCTTGGAGTCGGCGGGCGCGACGACGATGACGTCATATTTCTGCGTGACGAAATTTTCGACGGCATCGACCTGTGAGGCAAAATCGCGTTCATCCTTCATGCCGACAGCCTTGAAGTCGAACTTGTCGGTGTTCTTTGCCGCATAGTCATCGGCACCGGCCTTCATCTGCTTGAAGAACTCGTTCGACAAGGATTTCATGATCAGGCCGACCTTCGGCTTGCTTCCTGCGAAAACGGGGGAAGCGAACGAAGTTGCTGCCAGGATCAGGCCGACCGAACCGGCTATGCCCATTTTCAATGCGCGGCGGCGGCCAGCATTGACGGAATCGGATTTAGACTGCGTGGAATTCGCCATTTTATCCTCCCAAGAACGGTTCCCAGCCGAGTCCTCCCCAGCTATTCGTTGATGAACCGTTTCCAACGCGCTTTGGGTAACAATGCGGGATACCCTTGTCAAGACGGCAAATTTACATGAAAATCGACCTTGACGCGCGATTTACATGACGCTCACGCACCTTTCCGTGAATCGTTTCCATTGCTTCATTGAGCGACAGGCGATATGAATTCGTTTGCGATCCCGCGCTGCAGATCGTAACGGTTCCTGCGTTCGGAGCGGTGCTGCGCTTCGAAAGTCGCAAGCCGCGCCGGGCCTGGCTCGCCATTGCAGCCGAATAGGAATGGAACTCGCTTCGTCCATGCGGAAAGTTGGAATCAGGGAAGTCGCGGAGCGTGCTGGGGTTGCGACCGGGACTGTTTCGAGGGTCTTGAATGGTCACCCCTCGGTTACCGAAGAGGTCCGGGCGCGCGTAAAGCAGGTGATAGAAACACTCGGCTACATGCCGGACCCGCTGGCCCGGAGCATGCGCAGCAAGGTTAGTCGCCTGATTGGCATTGTCATACCCGATCTGACTAACCCGTTTTTCTCCGAACTGGTGCAATCCGCAGAGCAGGCGGCCACGGATCACGGCCATAACGTGATCTTCATGACCTCCTTCGACGACGTCGCCAAGGAAGCCGATCGGCTGGCGCAGCTTGCCGGCCGAAAGGTGGACGGGATCATCCTCGTCCCCAGCAATGGTTTTCACGCGGTCAAACCGCCGAAAGGCCTGCCGATCGTGGTGGTCGATCGCCTCATGTCGGCCTATCCCGGGGTGGCATCGGATCATCGTCATGGGGCGAGACTGGGCGTCGAACATCTGTTGACGCTCGGGCATCGCCGTATCGGCTTCATATCCGGACCGTCAGGGTCCACGCCGGCCAATGACCGCCTCTCCGGCTATCTCGATGCCATCGAGCAGTTTTCCGGCGCCCACCACTTGCCCCTGTCGCCGATGGTTGCGGAAGCGACTTTCGATTATGAGAGTGGGCGCATAGCAGGCAATTATCTCCTGGCCCGCGCGCGGGATGAACGGCCGACCGCGATATTCACAAGCTCGGACCAGCAGGCCATCGGCTGCATGCGGGCCGCCCACGATCTCGGAATTCCGGTGCCCGCCGCTCTTTCCATCATGGGCTTCGACGGAATCCCGCTATCGAAAATGACGACGCCACGTCTGACGACGGTCAGGCAACCGATTCCGGACATCGCCGCCACTGCAGTCGAAATTCTTCTCGGCACGAGAACGCTGCCGGACAATGGCGAGCCGATTCTCTTTCCGTGCAAGCTTTCGGAGGGCGACTCGACGGCTCCGCCCCAGCCTGATCTGAATGCAACACGATCAGCAAGGGGTCGATGACCCCAGCAATCTTTACCAAGCTACTCGGCACTTGCCCACTCGGCTCAAGTAAGGGTGGTGGGGGACTGCTCGCCGTGTGAAATGATGCCCTGAAAATGTGTGATCTTGCCGGTTATCCGGAAGCGCAATTCGGCTCTCGGAGCAAAAACAACGGCTTGCCCTCGCGTTCGTAGAAACCACAGAAACCGCTACCATAATCGACGCGGGCTGAGCGGCTCCATGAGGCTGTAGACCGTGTCATCGGCAACGATCAAAAGGGAGGGGCCGAACCCAGCCACGGACAATGTCCTTTCCCAGCCGCTCCTTTGCATCGAGCGATGCTTGAACAGACCTGTGACGAGTGCTATTTAAAGTGCTAAGCCATGGAGACCATTATGCCACATACGATCCTCGCAGAAGTCACGGCCAGTGTTTCTGAATTGAAACGCAATCCGATGGGCACTGTCGCAGCTGGCGAAGGCTTTCCGGTCGCCATTCTCAATCGCAACGAGCCGGCTTTCTATTGTGTGCCGGCCAAGGCGTTTGAAGCGTTGATGGATCGCCTCGAGGATATCGAGCTGAATGCGATCGCCGATGCCCGCAAGGGCCAGAAGGAGATCGAGGTCAGCGTCGATGAGCTTTAAGCTCAAGTTCCTGGTGGAAGCAGAGAAAGAATGGCGCAAACTCGACCCGAATACTCGCTCTCAGTTTAAGAAGAAGCTTGTTGAACGACTGACGACACCGCGCATCCCCGCGGCGAAGCTGCATGGCAGCAAGGATCGTTACAAGATCAAGCTGCGCAGCAGCGGCTATCGGCTCGTCTACGAGGTTCGCGACACTGAGGTGGTCGTGCTTGTCATCGCCGTCGGCAAACGGGAGCGTTCGGAAGTCTATAAAGCGGCCGACACCAGATGACAGCGCACAGGTCCGCTGGCAATTGTGCACCAACAATCTACGCTGCATTCGTCGCCTGCTTCCTAAAATGCGAAGGCAGAGTCCTTTCCAAAGCCGACCGTAGATTTCCGTCCAAATTAAAGTGAAAGCGCGTCCAATTTAAATTGGAATGCCTTTCTCATCCCATCGGCGGCGCCGTCGACTCTCTCAATACCAGTTCCACCGGCCAGACCTCGCTGTGGTTCGACACATCCCGTCCCGCCAGCATCTGCAACAGGATGTCGCCGATCCTGATCCCCGCTTCCCGGATCGATGAGCGGGTGGTCGAAACGGTCGGCACCATGTTGTCGGCGTTGATGTAGTTGAAGACGTCGTCATGGGCGATGAGCGAGACGTCGCGGCCGAGCTGTAGCCCGGCGGAGCGGACGGCGCGCATGACGCCGAGTGCGGTCATCATCGAGCCGGCAAGCACGGCAGTGGGAGGATCGGGCAGGCTCAGAAAATCCTGCATCGAGCGGTAGCCGACATCGTCGATGAAGGCGCCGTTGGTGATCAGTTCGTCGCGGAAGGCAATGCCGTGTTCCTTCAGCGCCTTGCGATAGCCCTGTTCGCGGTGCTCGGCAAAGACGTCGCCGCGTTCGCCGTTGATGACGCCGATGCGGCGGTGGCCGATGTCGAGCAGATAGCCGGTGGCGCGGTAGATGGCGCCGAGATTGTCGATGTCGAGCCAGGGGAAATTGCCATCCTCGCTGCCGCGGCCATGCAGCACGAACGGCATGTTGAGCTTGTTGAGGAAGGCCATGCGTTCGTCGTCGATCTTCGGCGTATGCAGGATGACGGCATCGACGCGCTTGGAGGCGGCGAGCCGCTGGTAGGCGGAGAGTTCGCCCTCCTTGTCCTCGACGACGGTGATCAGGATATCGACCTGGCGCGTTTCGAGCCGGCTGCCGAGGCCGGCCATGAATTCTGTCGTGTTTGGGTCAAAGCCATGGCTCTCGCGCAGCACGATGCCCACCGCGCCGGCCCGGCCGGTCGCCAAACCCGCCGCCGAGCGATTGGGGTGATAGCCGAGTTCCTGCGCGAGTTTCAAAATCCGCTGGCGCGTCTCGGACTTGACCTCCGGATAGCCGGATATTGCCCGGCTCACGGTCGTCTGGCTCATGCCGATCGATTTTGCGAATTCTTTCAGGTTCATAGGCGGATCAATCCTCCTCCGGCAGTTGTCGCAACGACCTGATGCCGATCTCCCGCTCGGCCCTGGCTGCCTTCTCCCAATAGCAGGAGTATAGAATAAGTCCGACTTTTTTGAAAGCGCCATCAATTGTTTTTTTAAGCACGTCGAATGACGATTGCGGTGCACGTTCACGGCTGTAATCTCGAAAAAATCGTTAATGATGCTAATCGATTGAAAAGGTAAGATATTCGGGTTGTTCGGTGCTCAATAGGCAAATTCTCCGCGAATTTTCGCGCTTCCACTCTTGACTTTTTACACGCAAAGACGTTCTATTTATTTAAAGCGCTTTCAAATCGGGGAGACGGATTAATTGAAAGCCCAATCCGAAAGCTGCTTTTGAAAGGCCGTCCGTCCCGCGCGGGTGGTCATAACGCATTCCATATCCAAGGGAGGATTATCGGATGAAGAAAACTCTATTGCTGAGCGTTGCCGCATTCGCGCTGATGGCCGGCGCGTCGCACGCCGCCGACCTCAAGTTCAAGCCGGGCGAGGGCAAGCAGTTCAACTGGGCCAGCTATGACGCGTTCAAGAAGGCGCATGGCGACCTCAAGGGCCAGACGCTGACCATTTTCGGACCCTGGCGCGGCGAAGACGAGACGCTCGCGAAGTCGATGCTCGCCTATTTCGAAGACGCCACCGGCGTCACCGTGAACTATTCTTCTTCTGAAAACTACGAGCAGCAGATCGTCATCGACACGCAGGCCGGCAGCCCGCCGAATATCGCCATCCTGCCGCAACCGGGCCTGCTGGCCGACCTTGCCGCCAAGGGCTTTCTCACCGATCTCGGCGACGACACCGCCAAATGGATGAAGGACAATTATGCCGCCGGCCAGTCCTGGGTCGATCTCGGCACTTATCCCGGCAAGGATGGCAAGTCGCATTTCTACGGCTTCTCCTACAAGTCCGACGTGAAGTCGCTGGTCTGGTATTCGCCGGAAAATTTCGACGACGCCGGCTATGAAGTGCCGAAGACCATGGAAGAGCTCAAGGCTCTGACCGAAAAGATCGCCTCGCAGGGCAAGAAGCCCTGGTGCATCGGCCTCGGCTCGGGCGGCGCCACCGGCTGGCCGGCCACCGACTGGATCGAAGACCTGATGCTGCGCACGCAGAAGCCCGACGTCTACGACGGGTGGGTCACCAACAAGGTCAAGTTTACCGACCCGGCCGTGATCGCCGCGATCAACGAATTCGGCTGGTTCGCCAAGAACGACAAGTTCGTCGATGGCGGGGTGGCCGCCGTGGCCGCCACCGACTTCCGCGACAGCCCGAAGGGTCTCTTTACCTCGCCGCCGAAGTGCTACCTGCACCATCAGGCCTCGTTCATCCCGTCCTTCTTCCCGGAAGGCACGAAGATGGGCCAAGATGCCGACTTCTTCTACATGCCGCCCTATGCCTCGAAGTCTGATCTCGGCCGTCCGGTGCTCGGCGCCGGTACGCTGGTGACGATCACCAAGGATTCGCCGGCTGCCAAGGCTTTCATCGCCTGGCTGGAAACGCCGATCGCGCATGAAGTCTGGATGGCGCAGAAGAGCTTCCTGACGCCGTTCAAGGGCGTCAACCCGGATGCCTATGCCGATGCGCAGTCCAAGAAGATGGGCGAGATTCTGACCACCGCCACCACCTTCCGCTTCGACGGTTCGGACCAGATGCCCGGCAAGATTGGCGCCGGCGCCTTCTGGACCGGCATGGTCGACTATGTCGGCGGCAAGTCGGCCGACGATGTCGCAGCCTCGATCCAGAAGGCCTGGGACGCGCTGAAGTAATCGGGATGGCGGGGGCCGGCTTCCGGTCCCCGCCACCTTTGGAATGAGTGTACCTTGCCGGCGCCATCTCAACCGACGAGGCGGAACAAACCATAATAATGACGCTCATCGTTTTACCGGGGAGGGGATAAACCATGGAGCAGCTACTCTATGCGGTCGTCACTATGGCGATCGGCGTGCTCGGTTGCGCCGGATATTTCTACGGCAGCAACATCATTCTCGACGCGATCCTGCCAGCCAAGGGCGGCGATACGGCCAAGGCGGCGCGCAACATGCGCACGGCCTCGATGATCCGGCCGTGGCTGTTTCTCGGCCCGGCGCTGATCGCGCTGACGCTCTATCTCGTCTATCCGGTGTTCGATTCCATCCGGCTGTCCTTCATGGACAAGAGCGGACAGCACTTCGTCGGCTTCTTCAATTACAATTGGATGCTGCACGATGACCAGTTCCGTGAGTCGATCCTCAACAATTTCCTCTGGCTGCTGGTCGTGCCGGCCGCCGCCACCTTCTTCGGCCTGGTGATCGCGGTTCTGACCGACCGTATCTGGTGGGGTAATATCGCCAAATCGCTGGTCTTCATGCCGATGGCGATTTCCTTCGTCGGCGCCGCCGTCATCTGGAAATTCGTCTATGATTTCCGTGATGTCGGCGCGGCGCAGATTGGCATCCTCAACGCCATCGTCGTCTGGTTCGGTGGCCAGCCGGAAGCCTGGCTGACCATTCCTTTCTGGAACAATTTCTTCCTGATGGTCATCCTGATCTGGATCCAGAGCGGCTTTGCCATGGTCATCCTGTCGGCGGCGCTGCGCGGCATTCCCGAAGAGACGATCGAGGCGGCGATCATCGACGGCGCCAACGGCATGCAGATCTTCTTCAAGATCATGGTGCCGCAGATCTGGGGGACGATCGCGGTCGTCTGGACCACGATCACCATCCTGGTGCTGAAGGTGTTCGACATCGTGCTCGCCATGACCAACGGTCAATGGAACAGCCAGGTGCTCGCCAACCTGATGTTCGACTGGATGTTCCGCGGCGGCGGCGACTTTGGTCGAGGGGCTGCGATCGCCATCGTCATCATGATCCTGGTCATTCCGATCATGATCTGGAACATCCGCAACGCGCGCAAGGAAATGGAGGGACGCTGATGTATGCGACGAAAAAATCACCGCTGGTCTGGGTCGTCCACCTTTCCGTGCTGCTGATCGTGGTCATCTGGACATTGCCGACCGCAGGCCTGCTGATCTCCTCGTTCCGCGACAAGAACCAGATCGCCGCGTCGGGCTGGTGGACGGCACTGACCACCTCGACCCAGAACGTCGTCTTCCGTGCCCCGACCGCCGAGGCACAGGTCGAGAAGGACGGCAAGTTCGTCATATCAGGCAATGTGCTCTCGGGCGGCGGCCAGGTCGGCGACTGGGGCATAACCAGCACCGAACCGGCCAAGTTCAAGCCTGGCCAGTCGACGCCATTGCGTGACGGTTCGACGCTGACGCTGCAGCAGGACGGTAATTTCTCGATCGTCTCCGACAAGAAGATGGAGGAGACGCGCGGCCAGCGCATCTTCTACACGGCCAAAATCCCGCCGCGCTTCACTTTCGACAACTATAAGCAAGTGCTGACGTCGGAAGGCATCGGCGCCTCCTTCATCAACTCGCTGACGGTGGCAGTCCCCTCGACGGTCATTCCGATCCTGGTGGCGGCGTTTGCCGCCTATGCCTTGGCCTGGATGAAATTCCCCGGCCGGGCACTGCTGATCGCGGTCGTTGTCGGCTTGCTGGTCGTGCCGCTGCAGATGTCGCTGATCCCGCTATTGAGGATCTACAACGGCGTCAGCGGCTATTTCGGCGTGCCCTCCAAGACCTATCTCGGCATATGGCTGGCACATACCGGCTTCGGCCTGCCGCTCGCCATCTACCTGCTCAGGAACTACATGGCCGGCTTGCCGAAGGAGATCATGGAATCCGCCCGCGTCGATGGCGCCTCGGATTTCGAGATCTTCATCAAGATCATCCTGCCGCTGTCCTTCCCGGCACTGGCTTCGTTCGCGATCTTCCAGTTCCTCTGGACGTGGAACGACCTGCTGGTCGCCATGGTCTTCCTCGGCACCGGCGATGAATCGCTGGTTCTGACCGGACGTCTCGTCAACCTGCTCGGTTCGCGCGGCGGCAATTGGGAAATCCTGACGGCCTCGGCCTTCATCACCATCATCGTACCGCTGTCGGTGTTCTTCACGCTGCAGCGCTTCCTGGTGCGCGGCCTCTTGGCCGGTTCGGTCAAGGGCGGCTGATGAGATTGCAATCGGGATGCCGGGCTCCGGCATCCCACCCCCTGTTCAAGAAGAGAATGAAATGGCGACTGACGTTCAAAACCCTGTTGACAAGGACTGGTGGCGCGGAGCGGTGATCTATCAGATCTACCCGCGTTCCTTCCAGGATTCGAACGATGACGGGATCGGCGACCTCGAAGGCATCACCGCGCGGCTGGAGCATGTCGCCTCGCTCGGCGCCGACGCCATCTGGATTTCGCCTTTCTTCACCTCGCCGATGAAGGATTTCGGCTACGACGTCTCCAACTACTGCGACATCGATCCGATCTTCGGCAAGATCGAGGATTTCGATTCATTGATAACCGAGGCGCATCGCCTCGATATCAAGGTGATCATCGATCTCGTGCTGTCGCACACGTCGGACCAGCATCCCTGGTTCGCCGAAAGCCGCTCGTCGCGCGACAATGCCAAGGCCGACTGGTATGTCTGGGCCGACCCGAAGGCGGACGGCACGCCGCCCAACAACTGGATGTCGATCTTCGGTGGCTCATCCTGGCAGTGGGATTCGCGCCGGCTGCAATATTACCTGCACAATTTCCTCACCTCGCAGCCGGACCTCAACTTCCATTGCCCGGCGGTGCAGGACGCGCTGCTCGGCGTCACCCGCTTCTGGCTCGAAAAGGGCGTCGACGGCTTCCGCCTCGACACGATCAATTTCTATGTCCACGACAAGGATCTGCGCGACAACCCGCCGCTCGAGATCAGCCGCCGCAATGCGAGCATTGCTCCGTCAGTCAATCCTTACAATCACCAGGAACATCTCTACGACAAAAACCGGCCGGAGAACCTCGAATTCCTGAAACGCTTCCGCAAGGTGCTGGATGAATTCCCGGCAATCACCTCTGTCGGCGAAGTGGGCGATGCGCAGCGCGGCCTGGAGATCGTCGGCGAATATACGTCCGGCGGCGACAAGGTGCAGATGTGCTATGCCTTCGAATTTCTCGCCGCCGATCCGCTGACGCCGGCGCGGGTGCGCAATGTGCTGGAGCGGTTCGAGCGCTATGCGCCTGATGGATGGGCCTGCTGGGCTTTTTCCAACCATGACGTCATGCGCCATATCACCCGCTGGAGCCTCGGCGTCGAGAACCGCGATGCGCATGGCAAGCTGCTGATCGGCCTGCTCTTGAGCCTGCGCGGCTCGGTCTGCATGTACCAGGGGGAGGAACTGGGTCTCGAAGAGGCGGAACTCGCTTATGAGGACTTGCGCGACCCCTATGGCATCCAGTTCTGGCCGGATTTCAAGGGCCGCGATGGCTGCCGCACGCCGATGGTCTGGACCAACGCGACGTCGATCGGCGGCTTTTCCAACGTCAAGCCGTGGCTGCCGGTGCCGGCGGCGCATCTCGAACGTGCCGTCAGCGTCGAGAATGCCGATCCGAACTCGCTGCTCAATCACTACCGCGCCTTCATCGCCTTCCGCAAACGCCATCCGGCCTTTGCCAAGGGAGACATCACATTTCACACTGCCGATGACCATGTGCTGGCCTTCAGCCGTACCTTCGGCAACGAAATCGTGCTGGCCGTGCTCAACATGACAGAGAGCGAGGCGCACGCGAACTTGCCCGATGGTGCCTGGGAGGCGCTCGAAGGGCACGGGTTCACAGCAGAAAGACAAGATAACAGCGTCAAGCTGCCGGCCTGGGGCGCCTATTTCGCCCGGCGGGCATAATAACGGAGGAGGGAAGCATGCCAGGGGTTGTTCTGAAGAATATCCATAAGTCCTACGGTGCGATCAACGTCATCCACGGGGTCGATCTCAATGTCCAGAAGGGCGAATTCGTCGTCTTTGTCGGCCCCTCCGGTTGCGGCAAGTCCACGCTTCTGCGGATGATTGCCGGTCTCGAGGAAATCACCTCGGGCGACATGTTCATCGACGACGTCAAGGTCAACGATGTGCCGCCTTCCAAGCGCGGCATCGCCATGGTGTTCCAGTCCTATGCGCTCTATCCGCATATGACCGTTTACGACAACATGGCCTTCGGCATGCGCATCGCCAAAGCCTCGAAGGAGGAGATTGACAAGCGGGTGCGCGGGGCGGCGGAGATCCTGCAGCTGACCAAATATCTGGAACGCCTGCCCAAGGCGCTCTCCGGCGGCCAGCGCCAGCGCGTCGCCATCGGCCGCGCCATCGTGCGCAACCCAAAAGTCTTCCTGTTCGACGAGCCGCTGTCGAACCTCGACGCGGCATTGCGCGTCGCCACCCGTATCGAGATCGCCAAGCTGCACGATTCCATGCCGGGCGCGATCATGATCTACGTCACCCACGATCAGGTGGAAGCGATGACGCTTGCCGACCGCATCGTGGTGCTCTCGGCCGGCAAGATCGAGCAGGTCGGCTCGCCGCTGGAACTCTACGAGCATCCGCAGTCGTTGTTCGTCGCGGGCTTCATCGGCTCGCCGAAGATGAATCTGATGACCGGCAAGAATTCGGCGCCGTTCAATTGCACCACGGTCGGCATCCGGCCGGAACATCTCGACATCGTCGGCACCAGCGGCGGCCAGTGGACCGGCAAGGTGATCCACACGGAAAAGCTCGGCGCCGATAGCTTCCTTTATCTCGACATCGGCTCCGACGAGCCGATGACGGTGCGTGAAAACGGCACGACCAAATACCATACCGGCGATACGGTGTCAGTGAAGGCCGCCGACGGCAAGCTGCACCGCTTCGGCGCCGACGGAAAGCCGGTGGCCTGACCGGCAAGCCTTCTGGCCTGAGGGCGACTTAAAAATCCATGCTCCTCCCGGTCGCCCGGGCCGCCCTCCCCGAACAGGGGAGGGATTTTTATTGGTACCGATCTAAATCGGGGAACCATCTTGGCGGCTTGCGCTTGACGGCATCTTTTCCATCCGTCAAAGCCGTTCCAACCGGCCAATCATCCATATGATGCTTTCCGGCCCATTCCGGAGGTCGATCATGCCCGCATTCAATCCGCTCATCGCCAAGCTTTCGCCGCCGCCGGTGCCGTCGGTGCTGGCCTGGGCGCAGGCCTATGGCGGGTCGCGCGGCGGATTGATCAATCTGAGCCAGGCAGTGCCCGGCTATGCGCCGCATCCCGACATGCTGGCATGGCTGGCGGAGACCGCCGGTTCGCGGGATTTCACCGGTTATGGCGATATCGAGGGCGAGGAGGTGCTGCGGCGGGCTTATGCGGTGCATGTGGCGGAGCTTTATCGGGCACCGGTGACGGCGGCGAATATCCATATCACCTCTGGCGCCAACCAGGCCTTCATGTGCCTGGCGATGGCAGTGGCGGGGGCAGGTGATACGGTGGCGGTCACCAATCCCTTCTATTTCAACCAGGAAACCACGCTGGCCATGCTGGGGATCAAGGTGACGACGGTTGCCTGCGATCCCCAAAATTCCTTCCTGCCGGATATGGAGGCCATGAAGGCGGCGCTGAAACCCGGCGTCAAGGCGCTGGTGCTGGTGACGCCGAACAATCCGACCGGCGCCGTCTATCCGTCCGATCTGCTGTCGGAGATTTTTGCACTCTGCCGGCAGAACGGTACATGGCTGATCGTCGACGAGACCTATCGCGATTTTCTCGACGAGAGCCAGAACCCGCCGCATGCGCTTCTCTCCATTCCCGGCTGGGAAGACGGGCTGGCGCTGACCTATAGTTTCTCGAAATCCTATTGCATTCCCGGCCATAGGCTGGGCGCGATCACGGCCGGAGCGGCCGTGATCGACCAGGTGGCGAAGGTGATGGACAATCTGCAGATCTGCGCGCCGCGATCGGCGCAGGCCGCGGCCGCCAAGGCTATTCCGGCGCTGGCCGATTGGCGGCGGGCCAACCGGCAGGAAATTGTCGGCCGGGCCGCCGCACTACGTCAGGTGATGGCCAAGCTGCCGATCTGGAAGGTCGAGGCCTTGGGCGCTTATTTCGCCTATGTGCGGCATCCCTTCACCGGCGTGCCGTCGGAAGTCGTGGCGGAAAAACTGGCGCGCGAGGCCGGTGTCGTCTGCCTGCCGGGTGTCTATTTCGGCGATGGGCAGCAGGACTATCTCCGGTTTGCTTTCGCGAATGCCGACGCGCCGACCATCCTGCAACTCGAGGATCGGCTGAAGCGCTTCGCGATCTAGGCTGATCCTAGGACTCCATGAAGGACGATGGCGGCGCGACCGCGTGGCCGACCGGCTGTGAATTTAAATGCCGGTTGAAACGTGATGTCATCCAGCGGTGGTAAAACTGATATCGCCAAGAATCCCGTCCAACGCCGCAAGCCCACGTGAGCCTGCGGTTCTATCAAATCAAGGTGTTTCATGCGACTGCTTCCTGCCGGCTTGCTCGCTTTCGCCCTTTTCGGCATGTCGAGCTCAGCCGCCTTTGCCGATCAGGCGACGACCTATGCCGGCACGATCGGCAAGGCGAATATCATCGTCGAACTTCAGGCGCCGGGCAAGGATGGCGCTTTTGTCGGCCGCTATTCCTACATGGTCAAGGGCGTCGATATTCCGCTGCATGGAACGGATGCGAAAGGCAGTTTCACGATCGAAGAGGAAAAACCGTGCACCGACAAGATTTGCTGGACGTCGGTCAACAAGCTCCCTGAAACGACGCCGATCGGCGCGGAATGGTCGCTGAAGTCGACCAGCAGCGGCGATGGATTTGAAGGCACCTGGACGGACAAGGACAGCGGCAAATCGCTGCCGATCAAGCTTGCGAAGAAAGGTGCGCGCACGCTTTCCGGCACCGACCTCGATCCGACCTCGATCGACCTCTTCTTTGACGCCGGCGAGGATCAGATGTCCGCGCTTCTGGTACCGAAGGATCTGCCGTACGATTTTCTCAAGCTTGACCATCCGCTCAAGAAGGGCAAGGTGGTCAAGGTCGGCGACAGCGCCTATCGCATGGACCTCGACAGCCGTTCCGGTCTCTCCTTTCCAACGGTCACCAGGCTTGGAAAGGCCGATCCGGCTGCACTCGATCGCGGGCTTCTGGATCAGCGGCGACGGTGGCAGGACGTGGCTTTCGACTGCCTCTCAAAAGCCTATCGCGGAAACGGCTGGGTCGGCATGGGCGTCGAAGGAACGACCGGCTTGGATGGAGCCGAGGTTGCTGTCGACTATCTGACACCGCGGCTCATGGGGTTCACTGAAAGCGGCGACCAGGATTGTGGCGGTCCGCATCCCAACCATTTCGACGATCACTACCTTGTCGATGCCAAGACCGGAAAGCTGATGACGGAGAAGGACCTGCTTGCCGATTGGGTGGCGCGGGACTCAGAGGGCAATGTCGTCGATCCCGCCAAGGCGGCAGATCCGACTCTGTTGACCTGGGGGCCGGGCGACAAACTTTTGGATTATCTGGATAAAAATCGCTACGAGAGCCCGGAAGGTGCCGATGCCAATGACAGCGCTTCGGATGATTGCCGCACGGATGAAAACATGCACGGCAATGTCGGCGTCTATTTCAAGGGCAAGGACCTGATCTTCGCCCTCGTTCACATGCGTTATGAGGACACCGACTGTGCCGCCATCCTGGCAAAGGTGCCGGTCAAGGACGCCCGGCCTTTGCTGACGAAAGCGGGTGCGGCATATTTCACCGAATTCGATAAATAGCTTGGCGGCCAGGCAGCTTCCGAGTTTAGATGCGGGCGGAAACGTTATGGGGCTCGCCAACTGTCCGCTGCTGCCGGTCAATCAAGGTGTTTCATGCGACTGCTGTCTTCCGCCCTGACCGCTTTCCTCCTCGTAATCATCTGCACATCAAGCGCTTTCGCCGACGGCGCGACGACCTATGCCGGCATGCTCGGCAAGGTGCACATCATTGTCGAACTGCAGGCGCCGGGCAAGGATGGCGCCTTTGTCGGTCGTTATTCCTTCATGAGCAAGGGTGTCGATATTCCGCTGCATGGAACGGATGCGAAAGGCATCTTGACGATCAAAGAGGAAAAGCCGTGCACGCAGAAGACCTGCAACACAGCGACGAACAATCTCGCCGACCCAGGACCGATCGGGGCGGAGTGGTCGCTGAAGCCGACCGGCGGCGGTGATGGATTTGAAGGCAGCTGGACGGAGAAAGACAGCGGCAAGACGTTTCCGGTCAAGCTCGTAAGGAAAGGCACGCGCACGCTTTTGAGGATGGACAAAGACTCTCAGCTGGTCGGTGACGTCTTCAGCATCGACGAGGATGATACGTCTTCTGTTCTCACGCCGAAAGATCTGCCTTATGACTTCCTGAAACTTGATCGTCCGCTGAAGAAGGGGAAGGTCGTCGAGGTTGGCGACAGCGCTTATCGAATGGATCTCGACAGCCGCTCCGCCCTAGCCTTTCCGACCGTCACGAAACTCGGCATCACGGACCCGGCTGCGCTCGATCGCAGGCTTTTGGATGAACGGCGGCAATGGGAAGAAACCGCATTCGACTGCCTGTCACAAGCCTATCTCGGCAATGGTTGGAATGGCGACCGCGGCGAAGGAACCACCGGCTATAATGACGGCGCCGCGGAGGTTTCCGTCGATTATCTGACATCGAGGCTCATGGTATTCACCGAGAGCGGCGGCCAGTTCTGCGGCGGCGGGCAGCCCTACTTTTTCGACCGGCATTACATTGTCGACGCCAAGACCGGCAAGCTGGTGACAGCGACGGACTTGCTTGCCGACTGGGTGGCGCGCGATCCGAACGGCAATATCGTCGATCCTGCCAAGGCAAAAAGCCCGGGTCAGTTGACCTGGGGACCCGGCGACAAGCTTCTGGATTACCTCGATAAGCACCGCTACACCGGGACCGGCGGCGACAGCGATGAGAGCGCCTCCGACGATTGCCGCAGCAATGAATACATGCACGGCAATGTCGGCGTTTACTTCAAGGGCAGCGACTTGATCTTTGCCCTCACCGATTTGGGTTCTGACGAGGCCACCTGCGCCGCCATCCTGACAAAAGTACCGATCAAGGATGCCAGACCGTTCCTGACGGAGGCGGGGGCTGCGTATTTCGCTGAACTCGACAAATAAGCCGGCTCCCGGACAGCTTCCGAATTTAGACGCGGGCGGAAACGTAATGGGCCTAGTCTTGGCAACTGTACGCTGCTGCCGATCAATCAAGGTGTTTCATGCGACTGCTTCCGTCCGCCCTGCCTGCTTTCTTCCTCTTGACCATCTGCGCTGCAAACGCCCTCGCCGACGAGGCGACGACTTATGCCGGAACGCTCGGCAAGACCTCCATCGTCGTCGAGCTGACAACGGCGCATAAGGACGGCGCGTTTTTCGGCCGTTATGCCTACATGATCAAGGGCCTCGACATTCCGCTGCATGGGATGAAAGCGGGTGACGGCCTGACGCTGAAGGAGGAAAAGCCCTGTACGGACAAGAACTGCCGGATGGCTGCGGGCAATTTGACCGAGGACGCGCCGATCGGGGCGGAATGGTCGCTCAAATCAGACAGTACAGGGGAAGGGCTGGAAGGAATCTGGACGGACAAGGAGAGCGGCAAATCACTGCCGGTCAAGCTCTCCAAGAAAGGCGTGCGATCGCTGCCGGACGAGGTCAGCAGTGCTGACATGCTGGACCCCACTTTCAGCCCCGCCATGCAGCAGGACTCCACCGCTATTACAGCGAAGGATCTGCCCTACGACGTCCTCAAGCTCGATCATCCCGCGAAGAAGGGCAAGGTTGTCGTCATCGGTGACAGCGCTTATCGGATCGACCTCGACAGTCGCGCCAACGTTGATTCCCCTGTTGTCATCAGGCTTGGCAAGGTGGGTCCTATGATGCTCAATCGCCGGCTGTTGGACCTGCGGTTGCGATGGATGTCGAACGCGTTCCGCCTCTCTGACCAAGTTTATCTGACTTACGGCTGGAACGGCTCGGAGGGCACGGGAACGAATGAGCCCGATATCGGCTCGCTCCAGGTGACCGTGGATTATCTCACGCCGCGGCTGATGGGGATTACTGAAAGCGACGGCCTGCATTGGCCTAGTGCGCATTCCGACACTATCAAGACCCATGAATTTATCGACGTCAGGACCGGCAAACTGGCGTATGCAAAGGACCTGCTTCGCGATTGGGTCGCCCGCGACGCGGACGGCAATATCGTCGATCCAGCCAAGCTCGACCCTCAATATGCGCCCACCTGGGGTCCGAGCGACAAGCTCGCGCAATATGTGCTCGACCACCGCAACAAGAGCGACACGAGGTCCGACGACGATTGTGGCCTTCCGGATGCCGTCAAGACCAATCTCGACGTCTATTTCAGGGGCGACAAGATCGTCTTCGAACTGGTCGGCCCGCCGACCGAGGCCATAGGTTGCGGCGGTGATCTGGCCGAGATACCGATCAAGAACATCGGGCCTTTCCTGACGAAGGCGGGTGCCAGGTATTTTGCGGAATTCCACAAATAGGCCGGCGGGTCGCACGGAGTTCGAATTTAGACGCGGGAGGGAACGTTACGCACCCAAGTTTGCCGCGCAAATCAACCAAGGTGTTTCATGCGACTGTTTCCTTCCGCCCTGACCGCCTTCCTCCTCCTGACGGTCGGCATGCCAAGTGCCTTCGCCGATCAACTGACGACCTATGCCGGCACCCTCGGTAAGGCGAATATCATCGTCGAGTTGCAGGCGCCCGGCAAGGATGGCGCGTTCCTCGGCCGCTATGCCTACATGGTCAAAGGCATAGACATTCCACTGCATGGGACGCGTGCGAAGGATGGCTTCGTGCTCGAAGAGGAGAAGCCATGCACCGAGGCGCTTTGTAAGACTCTGAGTGGCGATTTTCTCGACAAGGCGCCGATCGCGGCGGAGTGGTCGCTGAAGCCGGACAGTTCCGGCGATATTCTCGTGGGAACATGGACGGACAAGGACAGCGGCAAATCGCTGCCGGTCAAGCTGTCCAGCGAAGACACGCGCGAGCTGGAGGACGACGTCACCGACTTCGACATGCTGGAGCCCTTCTCGGGGCTAGACCAGACCTCCACCATCGCCACGGCGGAGGATCTGCCCTACGATTTCCTCAAGCTCGACCACAAGCTGAAAAAGGGTACGGTGCTCGTGATTGGTGACAGTGCTTATCGCATGGATCTCGACAATCGCGTCGAGCTCGATTTCCCTGATGTCGTCAAGCTTGGCAAGGTCAATCCGGCGATGCTCAATCGCAGCCTTACGGATCAGCGGCTTCGGTGGGTGTCAATCGCCTTCGGCTGCTATTCCAGCGCCTATCTGGGTTACGGCTGGACCGACTCTGATGCTGAGGGGACAAATGGTTTCGAAGACGGCTCAGCCCGGGTGGTCGTCGATTATTTGACGCCGCGGCTGATGGGGATCACCGAAAGCGGCCGCTGGTATTGTGGCGGTGCCCATGACGATGACATCACGAGCCATATTGTTCTCGATGCAAGGACCGGCAAACTGCTACATGCCTGGGATCTGCTCAACGATTGGGTCGCCAAAGATTTTGATGGCAATCTCGTCGATCCCACCAAGGTTGACGACCCCAGCACGCTGACCTGGACCCCGGACGCAAAGCTCGTGCAATATGTGCTCGGTCACCGCAACGAGAGCGGCGCGGGCAAGGACAAGGACTGCCCCACCGCCGATCTGGTGAAGACCAATCTCGGCGTCTATTTCAAGGGCGACAAGTTGATCTTCGCGCTCGTCGATCTCCCGACGGTTACCGTTCTCTGCGGCGGCGATCTTTCGTCCGTGCCGATCAAGGAGGCCAGGCCGTTCCTGACGAAGGCCGGCGCCAGGTATTTTGCGGAATTCGACAAATAGGCCGGCGATGAGACAGCTTTCGAATTTAAGTGCTGGCGGAAACGTCACGCACCAGTCCTGCCGGCTGTCTACCGCTGCCAATCAATCAAGGTGTTTCATGCGACTGCTTCCTTCCTCCCTGACCGCTTTCCTCCTCTTGACCATCTGCACCCCAAACGCCTTCGCCGAWGAGGTGGTGACCTATGCCGGAACGCTCGGCAAAGCGAACATCATCGTCGAACTGCAGGTCCCCGGCAAAGGCGGCGCGTTTTTCGGCCGCTATGCCTATATGATCAAGGGCATCGACATTCCGCTGCACGGGACGAGCACCGATGGCGGCTGGACCATCGAGGAAGAGAAGCCCTGCACGGACAAGATCTGCAAGAAGGCAAATGGCGACGTGATCGACAATGCGCCGATCGGGGCGGAATGGTCGCTCAAGCCGGACAATTCAGGCGATGGCCTCGAAGGCACATGGACGGACAAGGACAGCGGCAAAACGCTGCCGGTCAAGCTGGCGAAACGCGGCGTCCGGACGCTGGCGGACGATGTCGGCAGCGTCGATATGCTGGACCCCAGTTCCAGTCCGGAGATGCAGGATAGCTATAAAATACTGACGGCGAAGGACCTGCCCTATGATTTCCTCAAGCTCGATCGGCCCTACAAGCAGGGCAAGGTCGTCACCATCGGCGACAGCGCCTACCGCATGGACCTCGACAGCCGCACCGGCTTGGACTTTCCGACAGTCACCAAGCTCGGCGATGCCGATCACACGGCACTCGACCGCGGGTTGACGAACCAACGGCTCCGGTGGGTGTCGGCTGCGTTCTGGTGCTATTCGGTGGCCTATCTCGGCTATGGCTGGTCCGGCTCGGGCGGCGAGGGCACGAGTGGCTTCGAAGATGGCGGCGCGCAGGTCACCGTCGATTATCTGACGCCGCGGCTGATGGGGATTACCGAGAGCGGCAGCCAATATTGCGGTGGTGCGCATCCCAACAATTTCGAGAGCCACCAGCTCATCGACACCAGAACCGGCAAGACGCTCGGCACCAAGGATTTCCTCAAAGGCTGGGTTGCACGCGATGTGGACGGCAATATCGTCGATGCTGCCAAGGCTGCGGACCCGGTCACGCTGACCTGGGGACCGGACGACGAGCTCGCGCAATATGTTCTCGACCACCGCAAGAGCGATACGAACACGGACGACGATTGCGGCATCCCGGATCTCGTCAAGACCAATCTCGGCGTCTATTTCAAGGACGACAAAATGATCCTGGCGCTGGTCGATCTGCCGAATGTCAGTTTTGCCTGCGGTGGCGATATGGTCGAGATTCCGCTCAAAGAGGCGCGGCCTTTCCTGACGGAGGCCGGCGCCAAATATTTTGCGGAGCTCGATAAATAGCGATCAGCAGTAGATCTGCCAGCGCTTGCGGATGGCGGCGTCGGCGAGCGGGTCGATGAGCGAAGGGGCCGCGTCCTGCAGGATGCGGTTCTTGCGCTCAATGGCTTTCTGGATCAGGTCCGGCTTGCCGAGTTCGACCCATTCCTTCGGGCTCGAACGGTTGGCGACAGCGGGATAGACATATTCCGTCTGCATCAGCGCCAGCGTCTGGTCGTGGCCGAGATAGTGGCCGGGGCCTTCCAGGCAGACCGAGCGCATGGTTTCGATCGAGACCGAATCTTCGGTCACATCGATGCCGCGCACACAGCGCTGCACCTGGCCGAGCAGGTCGTCGCCGAGCACCAGGGATTCGAGGCAGAAGCCGAGCAGAGAGGCATGCATGCCGACCGATTCATAGACCATGTTGAGGCCGGACAGGCCGGCGAGCACGTTGAGGATGCCCTGTTCCCAGCCGGCCTGCATGTCCGGCAGCTTGGAATCCGACATGCCGCCGGCAGCGCCGCCCGGCAGGTCGTAATAATGATGCATCTGGGCGCAGCCGGCGGTCAGCAGGCCCTGTTCGCCGGAGCCGCCGGACATGGCGCCGGTGCGCAGGTCGGAGACGAATGGCCATGTGCCGAAGATCGCCGGATGTCCGGGCGACATCGCATTGACATAGACCACGCCGGCAAGGCATTCGGCCACCGCCTGCACGATGGCCGTGGCCAGCGGTGCCGGTGCAGTGGCACCCGCCTGGCCAGCCGAGAGCAGCAGGATCGGCATGCCCTCGCGAATGCAGTGCTCCATGGTCATGCAGCTTTCGGTGGCGAATTTCATCGGCGGCACGACGAAGCAATTGGAATTCGACACGAAGGGCCGGGCGCGCCACTTGTCCTCGCCGCCGGCGATCATGTGCAGCATGTCGAAACCGTCGGTGACATGGGCCGGATCGGAGAAGCTGGTGCCGACATGCTTGGTGGTGCCGGCGCAGCAGGCGTAGAGCGTGTTCATGTCCATCATCAGATTGTCGGGAACGTCCCGGCAGACCATGGCGCGCTGGAAGAAATGGATGTTGTCGAGGTGATGGACGAGTTTTGACGCGGCCAGCAGGTCGTGCGAGGTGGATTCACGATATTCGCGCTTCTCGACGTCGACGATATGGACGGCGGCGCCGGCGGTGCCGAAATAGGTGCGGGTGCCGCTCAGCTCCATGTCGTATTTGGAATCACGGCCGAAGAGCGTGATGTTGCGGGCGGCCTTGGCAAGCATGTCTTCGACCAGCGCGCGGGGAAAGCGCAGGCGGCCGTCGTCGCCGAGAATGGCGCCGGCTCTGGTCATGATGTCGATACCGGATTGCGGCGCCTGCGACAGGCCGATCTGCTCCAGCGCGTCGAGTGCGGCTTCGTGGATGCGCTTGACGCCGGCATCGGTGAGCGGCTTGTACTGGCCGCCGGGCAGGCCGGGACGGATGGGGCGCAGGTTTTCGGCCAGCGGTGCGGCGCGGGCCGCGACACGGGCGGCGCGGCCGCCGGCGCGGCGCGAGGGGGCTACGGCACAATTGGCAGCGATATCGTCCATTTTATTCTCCTAAGCGGGAATTCCGGCATTGCCAGAAGCGCCACGCTCCGCCAGCGGACGCTAAATTCCCTCACTGTATAATTTGCGACGACTTTCACCCTGATCTGCGCCAAATCGCAAACAAAGGATAAGGCGGCAATGAGGCTGATTTTTTTGTGCTTTCAGGCAAGTTAGCGCATTTTACCGCGTTTGACACAAATAATTATGCCCCTTAGAACTTGAGATCGTCCATCCGGCGATGGCGACAGGCCGCAATTCTGGCGGCAGCGGTGCGGGGCGAACATGCATTATGGATTTATCGGGCTAGGCCATCTCGGCCGGTTTCTGGCTGGCTCCCTGGTGAAGGCTGGCTTCAAGGTGACGGTCAATGATCTTGATCGGGCGAATGCGGACGGCCTGATTGCCGCCGGTGCTGCCTGGGCGGCCGATCCGCAGGCGGTGGCGGAACAGGTCGATGCTGTCATCACCTGCCTGCCGTCGCCAAAGGTTTCCGAGGCGGTGCTGACCGGTCCGCACGGYGTCCTTGCCGGTCTGAAACCGGGTGCGACCTGGATCGAGATGAGCACGCTTTCCTCCGATGATGTCGGGCGGCTGGCGGGATTCGCTGCGGCGAAAGGCGTGCGGATGATGGAAAGCCCGGTCACCGGCGGTGTCCACAAGGCGGCCAGCGGCGAGATCACGGTGATTGCCGGCGGCGACAAGGATCTGTTCGAGCTGCACAGGCCGGCGCTCGAGGCGATGGGCGGTGAGATCTTCCATGCCGGGCCGCTCGGCAAGGCGGCGGTGATCAAGGTGATCACCAATATGCTCGCCTTCATCCACCTGATCGCCGCTGGCGAGGCGCTGATGCTGGCGAAGAAGGGCGGTATCGACCTGACCGACGCCTTCAACATCATCAAGGCCTCTTCCGGCAACAGTTTCGTGCACGAGACCGAGAGCCAGGTTATCCTCAACGGCAGCTACAATATCAATTTCACCATGGACCTCGCGGTCAAGGACCTGGGCTTTGCGCTGGGCTTCGGCAAGGAATTCGGCGTGCCGCTCGATCTTGCCAGTCATGCGATGCAGACCTTCATCCGGGCGCGGTCGCAATATGGCGGCAGCGCATGGTCGTCGCAGGTGGTGAAGCTGCTGGAAGATGCCGTCGGTACGGATCTCAGGGCGCCCGGTTTCCCGGCTGAGCTCTGATATGGCGCTCGCCTTCGACTATGTGATCGTCGGCGCGGGATCGGCCGGCTGCGTGCTGGCCGAAGCGCTGTCGCGCGACGGCAAGAGCACGGTGGCGATCGTCGAAGCGGGCGGGTCGGACAAGAAATTCTTCGTGCAGATGCCACTCGGCTACGGCAAGACCTTTTACGACAGGTCGATCAACTGGAACTACTTCGCCGAGCCCGATCCCGGCCTCAACGGCCAGACGGATTACTGGCCGCGCGGAAAGATCATCGGCGGCTCCGGCTCGCTCAATGCCATGGTCTGGATCCGCGGCGATCACCGCGACTATGACGGTTGGGCGGCATCGGGCAATCCGGGTTGGGCGTGGAAGGATGTCTTTCCTTATTTCAAGGCGCTGGAAGCCAACGAAGCCGGTGGCGACGAATGGCGCGGCACGGGCGGACCTGTGCATGTCACCGATGTGCGAAAACGCCTGCATCCGCTGACCGAGCGCTTTCTCAAGGCCGGCGTCGAGGCCGGCTTCCGGCTCAATCCGGATTTCAACGGCGAGAGCCAGGAAGGCGTCGGGCTCTATCAGATCAACACCAAGCACGGCTGGCGGTTTTCGGCGGCCAAGGCTTTCCTCAGGCCGGCGCTGAAGCGGCATAATCTGACCCTGTTCACGCGCGCGCAGGCGACGGCGATCCTGTTCAACGGCAAGCGTGTGCGCGGCATCGAGGTTATGCGTGGTGGTGCACGGCTGCCGATCACGGTGCAGCGTGAGGTCATTCTCGCCGGCGGGTCGCTCAACAGCCCGCAATTGCTGCAGCTTTCCGGCATCGGCCCGGCAGAGCATCTCAAATCGCTCGGCATCGACGTGCTGGTCGATAGCCCCGCGGTCGGGCATCATATGCAGGACCATCTCGGCATCAACTATGTGTTCAAGGCGAATGTGCCGACGCTCAATGAGGTGCTGAGGCCCTGGATGGGACGAATGCGGGCAGGCATGGAGTTTGTCTTCGGCGGCCGCGGGCCGCTCAGCCTCAGCCTCAACCAGGGCGGCGGCTTCGTCAAATCGCGGCCGGAGCTCGAACGGCCCGACACGCAGCTTTATATGCAGGCAATCACCACATTCACCGGCAAGAAGGGGACGCGGCCGCTTCTGGTGCCCGACCCGTTCCCCGGTTACGCGATTGGCGTGTCGAGCTGCCGGCCGGAGGCGCGCGGCTCCTGCCTGATCCGCGCCGCCGATCCGTTCGAAGCGCCGGCGATCCGTCCCAATGCCCATGGCACCGAGAGCGACGTCAGGGCTATGCTGTCAGGCGTGAAGGTGATCCGTAGACTGGTGGCGCAGCCTTCGCTTGCCGGAATCACCGTCGAGGAATTGCAGCCGGGTCCGGCCGTCTTGTCGGACGAGGCGTTGATCGACGACGTCCGCAACCGTTCCGGCACGGTCTATCATCCCTGCGGCACGGCGCGGATGGGCGCCGATATCCGGACCGGCGCTGTCGATGCGCGGCTCAGGGTGCATGGTGTCGAAGGGCTGCGCGTCGCCGATGCCTCGGTCTTTCCGAGCGTCGTTTCAGGCAATATCAATGCGCCCGTGATGATGGCGGCGGCCAAGGCTGCCGATATGATCCTCGGCGATCGAGGATAACTTCCCAAATGGAAAACATCTGGCTAGAATCTCAACCGACACGGACACAGCAAGCCCGCCCGATGAACGATCATAATCCCTTTGCCGGCTACCAGCTGCCGCCGCTGCCCTGGCTGCGCGCCTTCGAGGCCGCTGCACGGCATGAAAGTTTTACTCTCGCCGCCGCGGAACTGAGCCTGACACAGGCCGCGGTCAGCCATCAGGTGCGCTCGCTTGAGCGGCATCTCGGCGTCACCCTGTTCGAGCGCCTGCCGCGTAGCCTCAGGCTGACGGAAAAGGGCGCCGCTTATCTGCCGCCGCTGCGCAACAGTTTTGACGAACTCGCCGCAGCCACGGCCGGGTTGTTCGGTCCGGTTGGTAAGCGAACGCTGACGATTCGTGCGCCGATCTCCTTCATGGTCCTGTGGCTGGCGCCGCGGCTGCCGCGGTTTTCCAAGCAATGGCCGGATATTTCGCTGAGAATCTCGACCGTGGTCTGGGCGCCGGCGGCGAGCGACGACCTTGCCGATGTCGATATCCGCTTCGGCGACGGCAATTGGCCGGGTTTTCAGTCGACCATCCTGATGCGGCAGCCGGCGGTGCCGGTATGCGCGCCCGGCCTGGCGGAAGGCGAAGACGATGTTTCACGGCTGAAATCGATGCTTGCCAAGGCGCCGCTCATCCACGTTACCGGCTATGAGAATCTCTGGCAGCGGCTGGTCAAGCCGCTGGGCCTGACGCTGCCGCCTTCGGCCGGGATGAATATCGATACGACCGTCTCGGCGCTGGAAATGGCTGTGGCTGGAGTCGGTCCGGCGATCATCCAGCTCAACCTTGCCGAACCGTATCTGCGCGAGGGCCGGTTGGTGCGGCCGGTGGACATGGCGCTGCCGATCGACCAGTCGCACTATATCGTGCTGCCGGAGGGACAGAAGCGGCTGAAGGCAGAGGCGATCCTGTTCCGCGACTGGCTGTTCAAAGAAACTGCGTTATGACAAGAAAAACTTGCGTTTTTAAATATCGGATGATTTTGTCGGTAAAGTTAATTGGCGTTTATATTTGATTGTTGAAATATATCGGGCAATATCATTTTGGCACACCTCGTGGAGAACAGAATGATCATCTTGGCTGCCCAATATATTCAGACGTTGCGCTTCACCCACGACATCCCCGACCAGGCGGCTTGGGAAGATCGCCTTGTCGAGGTCGGTCTCGACCGCGAGGCGTTTCACATCGCCAATGGCGAAGGTGAAATAGTGCTGGAATTCTGGGAACCCGATCGGGTCGAAGCGCTACGCGTCCTGGCACGCCTCGACAGGCTGCAGTGATCCCGCTGCGGCGACGTCAGATTCGGCTGGTAAAGGCGAAAGCCGACGAGCGCGCGACCTGAAAAATCAAGGCGGCAACAAAAATTTTCCACATGCCATGGACCCTGGCATCTCCTTGACCGGACAGGAAAAATCCTGGCCGGTCAATTTTTTGTACGACCGATAAGGCGTCCGCGTTTCTTTCAAGCGGTTGCAATCTATTGCGAATTATGATTATTTTGAATGAACATTCAGCAAATATCGGAGCCTCAGATGAACGAGCTGGTGCGTGACCTTTCCGTCCCGAACGATTGGGACCGCCGCGGCCTGCCCGGCTGGACCTATCATAGCGATGCCCTGTTCGAGCTCGAAAAGCAGCATATTTTCCGCGAGCACTG
Organism: Rhizobium sp. P2_G2; assembly: GCF_056403555.1. Lineage (NCBI taxonomy): Bacteria > Pseudomonadati > Pseudomonadota > Alphaproteobacteria > Hyphomicrobiales > Rhizobiaceae > Rhizobium > Rhizobium sp. P2_G2. The sequence continues at coordinate 176,850 of NZ_JBFUFF010000003.1, read as the reverse complement.
GCAGCTTGCCTGCCATGTCTCCGACGTTGCCGCGCCCGGCAACTACCTGACGCTCGATATTGTCGGTGAGCGGGCGCTGATCCTGCGCGGCCAGGACGGCCAGCTGCGCGCCTTCAACAATGTCTGCCGGCATCGCGGCTCGCGGCTGGTGGCCGATGAGCACGGCAGCTGCCGCAATGCGCTGGTCTGTCCGTTCCACGGCTGGGTCTACAATCTCGACGGCACCTTGCGCGGGCCGTCGCGGCCGAACTCCTTTCCGCCGATGGACAAGGTGGCTTTCGGCCTGATCCCGCTCGAGCTCGAAATCTGGATGGGCTTCGTCTTCATCCGCTTCGAAAAGGGGCCGCAGCCCTCGGTGGCCGAGGTGCTGAAACCCTTCTCCGAGGAGCTCGGCCATTACCTGCCCGAGACGGTGGTACCGACCACCGGCATCTGGACGCAGACGTCGGAAGTCAACTGGAAATCGGTGCGCGACGTCGACAATGAGGGCTACCACGTCGCCATGGCGCATCCGGCGCTGCAGGACCTCTACGGCTCCACTTATTATGACGAGCCCTTCGTCAATGGCATCTGCCGCTCGTTTGCGACCTACAATCCGCATGCCGGGCGGCGCTGGAGCGTGCGCAACTATGTCAAGATCAGCGAGGAGGCCGGGCATCTGCCGGAGCGGCTGAAGAAGGCCTGGATCTATTACGGCATGTTCCCGAACCAGGTGATCGCAGTGACGCCCGAGACGGTGCAGTTCTACCAGGAATTCCCGCTGTCGAAGGGTCGGTCGCTGCTGCGTGGCGGCGTCTATTGCTATCGCGAGGAGAGTCGTCGCGGTCGCGTGGCGCGTTACCTCGCCACCCGCATCGACCGCGACACGCAGGCCGAGGACGTCCAGCTGACCATGTGGTCGAACGAGGCGATGGCGTCGAAGCAGTTTTCCAGCTTCTATCTCTCGGATCTCGAATATGGCGTCCGCACCCATCATGATCACCTGCGGGCCGTGCTGCCGGTGATGACGCTGGAGAAGGCGCCGCACGAGAGCGAGATTGCCGGGCTGAATGCCGAAATGCGCAAGGCGGCGGTGATGGTTGGGTGATTGTTCCCCTGCGGCAGCCTATGCCATTGCTCCAGCCACCAAATTGCCAAAATTGACGGGAAGCCTCCGGCCGCCTTCAGCGCGCGACTGAAGGGCCGGAAAGGAACCGTCATGCGACTTCTGTTGATCCTCTTGGCAATTGTCGAACTCGTCTTCGCCTCGCAGGCATTTGCCGCCGACGAGCCGATCGTCTTCAGGAAGAATGACGAGGCCTGTTATCGCATTCCCAGCCTGGCGCTGACCAATAGCGGTTATCTGGCCGTGGTGGAGCACAGGCGCGGCATTCGCGGCCGCCGGGTCTGCGGTGACGACGGCACGGTCGATCTGGTCGGCAAGACGAGTTCCAATGGCGAGACTTGGTCGTCGGAGCACACGATCGTCAGTTCCGATGTGATCGGCGAAAAACTTGCTACCCCGAATTCGCGCATCTACGATCCCGCCTTCAGCAAGATTCCGGCCGAGGATCGCATCGTGCGCGTCGGCAATCAAGGTCTGGTGTCCGTCGGCAACGACGTCTATCTGATGTTCGTCACCCAGTACAATATCCAGGCCCAATGCGGCGACCGGGAGGTCTGCGTCAATTCGCCGGAAAATCTGCAGGATGGCGACGTCAAGGCGCGTTATTTCCTGATCAAGAGTGCGGATGGCGGCAGGACATGGTCCGAGCCGCAGCGCGTGCATTCGGCAATCTATGCCGCCTGCGCTGCCGACCTGATCAAGGATGCGGGGCTGCGGCGGGCGGTTGCCCCGTTCCTCGCCGATGACGCGAAGGCCGACCCGAACGCCTATGAAAAATTCACCGATATCGCGGATGCGCTGGGCTACCGGAAGGATGTCGATGCCAATGCGGCTGCAAAGCTGCTCGGGGTTTCGGCCAGCACCATTGAAGCCGATGGGCGTGGGCTGCAGCAGCTGTTCAAGCCCAATATTCGCGTCGGGCCGGGCAATGGCGTCGCCTTTCCGTTCAATGGCGGAACACGCCTGTTTTTCGCCGGCGCCCCGGTGCCATTCTATACCGATGACGGCGGCCGTACCTTCCATTGCAGCAATGCCGAGGCAATCCAGCATGGTGGCGAACGCCAGGCGGCCTGGGTGGGCGGCGACACGCTGGTGATGAGCCTGCGGCTGGTCGGCGGCAAGAAGGGCGATGCGTCGAACGTGCGGATGTTCTCGATCAGCCATGATGGCGGCGCCACATGGTCGGCGGACAAGCCGATTACGGCCAACGGCCACGAACTGATCCCCGATGCCATCGCCCAGGCGTCGATTGCCGGCATCGAAGGTTCCAACCCGCCATCGATGCTGCATATCAACCTAGCGAATACCGATGAAGGTGTCGGACGCGAGGGACACAAGAAGAAGCGCGGCGCCAAGCGGCTCGATTACCGCAGGAACCTTTCGGCCGTGCGCATCTATGTCGAACCTTCGGGCTTGATGCCGGCGACGACCAATGGCTGCGCGCCTTCGGACAATGGATCGAATGTTGCCTATGAGTCGATCTATCCCGGCAGCGCCGGCTATTCCTCGGCCGTCTATTCGCCGTCGAAAAACACCGTGGGCCTGCTGTTCGAGGCCAGCGACGACGATGGGCCGCAACTGGCCTGGCGCTCGTGGAATGAATCGGTGCGTTTCACCGCCATCCCGATCTCGGGGATGAAGGGTAAGATGCCGAGCGCCCAGAGCTGCAACGCCAAATAAGCGGCGATTGCGCTACTTCGGACCGGACGCTGCTCGTCCGGTCCCGTTTCCCTGTCGCTCTGCCTGACGGATCGCAGAGATCCAGTGAGGAATGCATTCGCGTCACCGAAAATCCGGGAATCGCGACCATTTACCCCTTATATGCCAAGTTCAACTTTGATATTGACTGCTCCCGGTCGAGAGTCAGTTCCCAATCAAGAGGCTACAATGAGCGCCGACACGCCAGAAGAAACCGTAAGAAGAAAAAAGCGTAAGGGGGAGTCCACCGGCGCTGGGGGTGCTGCTGCGGGAGGCACTGAGAAGCTCCGCAAGCGCAGGAAGAGGCAGGATGCCGGCGCTGCTGCCGATGTCGCCGGCGAGTCTGCGCCCGCGGCACGCAACAGGCGTCGCGGCGGCAAGAACAAGGAACGCGGCAACAAGGAACGCGGTGGCAGCCCCAATATGCTGGCCTCGTTGAATTACCTTCTCGACGGGCTTGCCGGCGAGCATCATGACCAGATCGCAGGCAAGGAAAAGTTCCTGCCCAACGCGATCATCATCGGCGCCGCCAAGAGCGGCACGACGACGCTGATCGATGCGCTCGGCAAACACCCCGACATTTTCCGCAGCAGCCCCAAGGAACCGAAATTCCTGTCGATGGAATATGACAAGGGATGGGCCTGGTATCTGCGGCTGTTCCGCGAAGGCGTCGACAAGAAGATCCGCATGGAAGCGTCGACCCGCTATTCGTCGGGCCAGGGGTCGCATCGTTTTGCGCCGCTGTTGATGAAGACCTATCTGCCGGAGGTCAAGCTCATCCATATGTCACGCCAGCCGATGGACCGCGTCGTCTCGCATTGGCGGCATGTGAAGGGCCGTGACGAGAACGGCCGTCACGGCGATTTCAACAGCATGCTCGAAGAAAAGTCGCTGACCGGCCTGGTAGTCGGATCATCGATGTACTGGGCGCGGCTTTCCGAATACCGCCGGTATTTCCCCGATGCGCAGATCCTCTGCCTGACGATGGAGGATATGATCAGCGATGCGCCGGGCACGCTGAAGAAAGTGCTGGAATTCCTCGGCCTGCCGGCGACGCAGGAGGCGATGGACACGGTGCTGGTCGACGGCAAGTTCGAGCAGCAGAATGAGGCCGGCGCCAAGGGCCGCGTCTATTTCGACAAGCCGGAATGGTCGCCGGAAATCTACGCCCGGGTCAAGGCGATGATCGAGCCTGATATGAAGCAGTACCTCGCCTATATCGGCAAGCCGGAAGATTACTGGAAGATCTGAGTCTTCCCGGGGCAGCGCCGTCACTCGGGCGGCGCTGCGATGACTGGCGGCATCGCGCGATCGGGTGGGTTCCGTGGCAGAAATGGTTGGTGCCGTACTCGTCAACGCAGGTCGCGTGTTGCTTGGGCTCAGGGCCAGGCATAAATCCTTCGCTGGGTGCTGGGATATAATTGGCGGGCACGTTGAGCCAGGCGAGACCTTGTGGTCGGCCCTTCTTCGCGAACTGATGGAGGAGCTTGGAATCGAGGGCCTTGAGGGCCATCATCTTCGAACTTTTACACTTCTCGATGCCAGTTGCCTCCATGTGTTCGCTCTTCGGTCGTGGCACGGAGAACCTGCTGTGCGGAATGATGAACACACAACGATCCAGTGGTTTACGTTGGAAGAAGCTGAACGACTTCCCAATCTTGCAACCTCTCAATACCGGAGCGTGTTTGCGTTACTGCGTGATGGATGACATTGGCCGTGGAAGGCTCCGTTCCCCGACCCTCTGAAAGAGCCCCCAAGCAGTTTCCTACATCTTCTGCAAATATGTTCGGGGGTGTGGGGGCGATAGCCCCCTTGCTCGCGCGTCGCCAGGCTATCGAAGGGACGCTTCGACAAGCTGGATGACGCTGATTGCGGCGACCATGCCGATCGTGGCGAGTGCGATCAGAAGCAGCAGCGAGAATTTCGACGGATGGCGGGTGCTTTGCCGCTCCTCGCTCAGATGCTGGCGCAAGGCGGCGAAACGGCCGATCTCGCGGCGCGCGAATATCATCCGCGTCGACAGCGGCCGGCGATGATCCGGATTCGGGGACATGGCTCAACTCAGCATGTTGTTGTCGATGCTGATCTCTTTAGGCCGATCGGCATAAAGTCTCGATCGGGAAGGTTTTGGCGGGGCGTAAGGAAAGGGTAAGGCCGGCCCTGGGATTGTGGCTACCCCCCTCTGCCCTGGCGGGCATCTCCCCCTCAAGGGGGGAGATTGGCAGGAGGCGCGCTCATCGGCTCAAATATCAGTCGAGAACTGGGCGGTAGACGGCTGTTTGGGGCAAAGCGATGCCCGGCAGGGCAGAGGGGGTAACCGCAGAGACGACGCTCAATGCAGCCCTACCGCTTCACCAACCCCTTCGTCGACAGATGCTTCGGAAACACCGCCGCCGCATATTCGATTGCCGCGGCAAGCGCCTTTTCGCGGCTCAGCCCATCATTCATCATCAGCCGGAACCACAGGCCTTCCATCATCGAGCAGAGGCCGAGCGCCATGGGCTCGGGATCGTAAGCATAATCCGCCTCGGCCTTCATCTCGGCGCAGAGGTCGACAAATGTCTTCTGGTAATTGAGGTCGCTGGCGCCGCAGAGGGCTTGGTAGGTCGGGCGCGACTTGGCCTCGCCCCAGAAGGCGCACCAGGCGGCGAGCTTGCGCTTGGTGCAGATTTTCCGGTCGAAATCGGCATTGAGCAGCGCCCACATGCGCCCCGCAGCCGTCGGCACTGCCTTTTCCAGCGCAGTGTTCCAATGGCTGGAATATTCGTCCGCCATATATTGCAGAGTCGCGATGAGCAGCTTTTCCTTGCTCTCGAAATGGAAGTTGACGATGCCGCGCGACAGCTCTGCGCCGTCGGCGACATTGGCAAGCGTGGTGTCGGCATAGCCGCGCTTGGCGAGCGAATCGATCGTCGCCTCGATCAGCTGCTGCTGTCGGGTTTCCTTCGATGCCTTGCGGCTCTTCTTGTCGGGTTCGATTGCCGGAGCAATGTTCATGCCGGGTTGCCTGTTCAGGAGAGATTTCTGGCGCGACCTATCCAGCAAGTCAGCTTGCCAAATCACGTGCCGGGTTTCGTTGCGCTCAAGTGCGTAGGGCAATGTTCCCCGCTGTCAAGCACCTTCTGCATGGCGGTCCAGGTGGCTATGTTCTTGTCAACAAAAGCTTTGCCGGTCAGCCGTACAGCCTCGTCATATAGGTCGGTGGTCAGTCGTTTCAATTCCCGCGCTGCCTCCTCGCGATACCAGCCGTTGCGGCTTTCGGTGCGGATATCGATGAAGCCTGCCTTCGTCATCGCCTCGGCATAGCGCCTTGGCGAGGCCATGCCGAAGGACAGGCCCTCGGCGGCGATATAGGCTTGCATTTCCGACGTCGGCTCGCCGTCGTGGCCGATCAGCCAGTCGGATGCGGCAAAGCTGCCGCCCGGTTTGAGCACGCGAAAAATCTCGGCGAAGATCGCGTCCTTGTCGGGGACATGCACCATAGCGTCCTTGGAGAAGACCACATCGAAACTCTCGTCCGGGAAGGCAAGGCGGCCGGGGGACGCTTGGGTGAATTCGGCGCGATCGGCCAGTCCGGCTTCGGCGGCGCGGCGGCGGGCGCTTTCGATGACCGGCAGTTCGACGTCGAAGCCGACGATCCGGGCCGGCTGGAATTGCCTGGCGATGAACAGGGTGATGCCGCCCGAACCGCAGCCGATATCGAGCACGCGCTTGCCCGTGAGATCGACATGCCGGAGCACGCGCTCCACCTCCGCCGGTCCGCCGGGCGAAAGATAGCCGTCGCCCCAGAGCAGTTCCAGGAAGCGCATATGCACGTCGTCGTATTCAGGCGCATCCTCGGTCATCCCGGTCTCTCCATTCTCCGCCGTTCAGAGGAGTAGAAATCCTATCGCATTTTCAGTCAATTGCAAGATTCTTGCTGAATGTTCATTCAAAATAACTGGACAAGATCATGCTTTTCATGGCAAATCTCCAGGCAATGGATGGGGAGCGCTATGCCAAAATATGATGCAGTGATGATCGGAGGCGGGCATAACGGACTGGTCGCGGCCTGCTATCTGCAGCGCGCCGGGCTGAATGTCGCGGTGGTCGAAAAGAACCCGTGGGTGGGTGGTGCCGCGGTCAGCCGCGAGCTGACGCCGGGGGTCTATTATTCCAACTGTTCCTATGTCTGCTCGCTGTTTCGGCCGGAGATCATGCGTGATCTCGAACTGCCGAAGCATGGATTACAGATCGTCGCCTATGAGGGCGGTGCGGTGCTGACGCGCGAGGGTGGCTATCTCGCCAGCTATCGCGATCACAACCAGCACCGCCGCGAATTCGCCCGCTATTCGGCCCGCGACGCCGAAGCCTATGAGCGCTATGCCCGCGACGTCACGCGGCAATGCCGTTTCATCCAGCCGCTCTTGATGCGCACCGCGCCTGATCCGTTTTCGTTCAAGCCGCGCGATCTCGGCGAGCTGATGTTCCTCGCCAGGAAGATCGGCGATTTCAGCCCCGAGCAATTGGCCCAGACGCTGCGCTTCTGGACCATGTCGATCTCCGACTTCCTCGACGAATATTTCGAGACCGATGTGGTCAAGGCTTATCTGGCGATATCAGGCATTATCGGCACGGCGCTCGGGCCGATGTCGCCCGGCACGGCCTATGTGCTGCTGCATCATTATATGGGCGAGGTCGACGGTTCGGTCGGCGCCTGGGGTTATGCCCGCGGCGGCATGGGGGCGGTGACGCGGGCGCTCGCCTCGTCCTTCCGGGCGTCCGGCGGCACGATCCTGACCGACAGCGAAGTGAGCCAGGTCATCGTCCGAAACGGCAAGGCGGAAGGGGTGGCGCTTGCCGATGGCACGGAAGTGCGCGGCAATTTCGTCGTCTCCAATGCCGATGTGAAGCGCACCTTCCTCAAGCTCGTCGAGGAGAAGGAACTGCCGGAAAGGTTCGTCCACCGGGTCAAGCATTTCAAGATGCGGGGGTCGTCAGGCAAGGTGAATATCGCGCTCGAAGGCCTGCCGGAATTTCCGGCGCTGCCTGAGAATTCCACCTGCATCAAGGGCGACCTGCATTTCACCGATACGGTGGAGCGGATGGAGCGGGCCTATGACGACTGGAAGGCCGGCCGCTGGTCTGCCGATCCCTTCCTCGACACGATGATCCCGACGACGCTCGACCCGACCATGGCCGAGCCCGGAAAACATTTCATGAGCTGTTTCGTGCAATATTGCCCGCCCAAGGTCGAGGGCCGCGACTGGACCGATGCCGACCGCGATGCCTTTGCTGACAGCGTTGTCAGCCAGATCGCGGACTATTCGCCGGGTTTCCGTGATCGTATCCTGCATATGGAAGTGCGCACGCCGCGCGAGTTGGAGGCCGAAGTCGGGCTGACGGAAGGCAATATCTTCCAGGGCGAACTGACCTTCGACCAGCTGCTGTTCAACCGGCCGGTGCCTGGCTATGCGCAATATCGCAGCCCGATCGACGGGCTCTATATCTGCGGCTCCTCCACCCATCCGGGCGGTGGCGTCATGGGCGCGCCGGGCCGCAATGCGGCGGCCGAAATCCTCCGTGACCTCAAGAAATCCCGCGAACATATGAGCCCCGCCCATGACATCCTTTGACGCAATCATCATCGGCGCCGGGCACAATGGGCTTGTGGCCGCCGGTTTCCTCGCCAAGGCCGGCCGCAAGGTGCTGGTGCTCGAAGCCTCCGACAAGGCTGGCGGCGCCATCGGTCTCGGCCATGTCATCAACCGCCTGTCGCCAGAGGTGACCAAGGGTCTCGGCGTCGATGCCAGCGCCTTCGCTGGCGAATTGCTGCCCTCCGTGGTGCTCGATCCCGAACGCGGCCCGGCCATCCTGCGCGGCGGCTATGGGGAAACCGTCGAGGGCGTCGGCGCCGACGAGGCCAAAGCCTGGGGCGAGATGCGCAAGAAGCTGCTGATGCAGGCGACCATGCTGAAGCGGTTTTTCGGCCGCCGGCCGCCGCGTCCGGGTGAGATCGCCTTCAGCGACCTGATCGATCTCGGCCTGACCGGCCTTGGCGTGATCCGTCACGGTCGTGACGAGGCGCGCGATTTCGCCCGTATGCTGCTGATGAATGTTGCCGATATCGCCGACGAATATCTGAGGGATGATCGGCTGAAGGGGCTCGTCTCGTTCGATGCGACGCTCGGCATCCATCTTGGTCCGCGCTCTCCGACATCGCTGCTCGGCCTCTATTATCGCCTGACTGGCGAGGCGAATGGCGCCGCTGGCGGCCAGTTCGTGCCCAAGGGCGGCATGGCGGCGGTGGCGCGGTCGCTGGAGCAGGCGGCCGTCAAGGCCGGCGCCCAGATCCGTTTCCACGCGCCGGTGGCGAAGATCGTCTCGGAGCGCGGCAAGGCGACCGGCGTCGTGCTGGCAAGCGGCGAGGAGATTTCCGCCAAGGCGATCGTCTCGGCCATCCATCCGGCGACGACGCTGAGGAAACTGACCGCGCCGGGCGAGATCGACACGCATCTCGCGAGCAGCATGAAGCACGTGCGCAGCAAGGGCGATGCCGCCCGGCTGACGCTGACATTGGACAGACTGCCGGACTTCACCGGCGTACTGCCCTCCAATCTCAGGAGCCGGCTGGTGATCGCGCGGGGCGTGCGCCATGTCGAGGAAGCGTTCAACCCGTCGAAATATGGCGAGTTCTCCGCCGATCCGGTGATGGAGATCATCCTGCCGAGCCTGTTCGATGCTTCGCTGCCGCCGACGCTGTCGGCCGTGGTGCAATATGCGCCCTACGACCTGCGCGAGGGCTGGGCGAGCGGCAAGCCCAAATTCCTGGCGGCGATCATGGCCGTGCTGGAAGGTTATGCGCCGGGCATCGGCGCGCTGGTCAAATCAAGCGAACTTCTGGTGCCGCCGGATATCGAGGCGCGCTACAACATGCCGGGCGGTCATTGGCATCACGGCGAATTGCAGGTCGACCAGATGCTGCTCAACCGCCCGATTTTTGCGGTTTCGGGCTATGACACGCCGCTCGCCGGTCTTTACCTGGCAAGTGCCGGCAGCCATCCGGGCGGCGGCATTTCGGGCGTGCCGGGGATGAATGCGGCGAAATATATCCTGTCGAGGAGAGACGCATGAACCAGATCCCGAACCTCTCCCGCAATGTCCGTGCCATGCAGGCCGGCCATGTGCTGCTGCCGCTGGAAGAAAGCCCGTTTCATGCGCGGCTCGCGGCACTCAACATCAACAATGACTGGTATGGCTGGTCGGGCTACAAGGCGCCGCACACGCTCGCTGACGAGGAGCTCGAATATTTTGCCATCCGCTCGACGGCGGCTTTGTTCGATATCTCACCGATGACCAAATACCGGATCAGCGGGCCGGATGCCGAGGCTTTCTGCAACCGGCTGACAGTGCGCGATGTGCGCAAGCTCGGCGTCGGCCGCGTCCACTATACCTGCTGGTGCGACGACCAAGGTTATGTGCTGGATGACGGCACGCTCTTCCGCCTCGGCAGCCAGGAATTCCGCCTTTGCTCGCAGGAACGGCATCTGCCCTGGCTGCTCGACAGTGCCGAGGGTTTTGACGTGACGATCCGCGACGAAAGCACGGACATTGCCGGCCTGGCGCTGCAGGGGCCGGTCTCGTATGTGGTGCTGCGCGATGCCGGTTTTGATGGCGTCGAGAACCTGAAACCGTTCCATCTCGCCAGTTTCCCGCACGAGGGCGGCAGCGTCGTCATCTCCCGCACCGGCTTTACCGGCGATCTCGGCTACGAATTGTTCTGTCCGCGCCAGCAGGCGCTCAGTCTCTGGGACCGGCTGATGGCGGTGGGCGAAAAGAACCGACTGCGCGCCATCGGCTATGCGGCGCTCAACCATGCCCGTGTCGAAGCCGGTTTCATCGTCGCCAATGCCGATTTCGTCACCTCGGAGACGGCTTTGCGCGAAGACAGGCTTCGTTTGCCAGACGAGATCGGGCTCGACTGGCTGGTCGATCTGGAGAAGCCGAATTTCAACGGTCGCAATGCGATCGTCAAGGCGCGCGAAAAGAAGACGCTCCGGCATATTCTCGTCGGCCTGGAGGTCGAGGGCAATGTCGCCGGGCCGCTATCGCTGATCTATCATCGCAAGAGGCGCGAAGTGGGCATCATCACTGCCTCGGCCTGGTCGCCGATCCTCAAGAAGAACATCGCCATTGCCAGCCTGGCGCGGCCCCATGGCGAGAAGATTTTGGGCGATCTCTGGGTGGAGATCTATGCGCTGCGCGAGCTCAACTACCAGAAACTGATGAAGCCGGTGAAGATCGTGCCGCGGCCGTTCCTGAGGCTCGACCGGCGCGGCGCCAATCCGCCCGGACTGATGTGATGGATGACGAAGCGCGCGAGAACTGGCGGCTGATTCTCTCGCCTACCGGCAAGGCATGGTCCGGCCGGGCGCGCTATGCGGCGGCGATGTATTTCTTCAGGGCTGGCGAGATGAGTGAAGATGTGCTGGAGGCTTATCGCATCTGTTCGCGGCTGGACGGCGAGGATGCCGTGGATGCGTTGAGAGCGTACCATATGGGTGGAGAGTGGATTGAGAAGGTGGAGAGGGTGAGGGTCGGTTTGGAGATCGAAACACCCCCCTCTGTCCTGCCGGACATCTCCCCCTCAAGGGGGGAGATCGGCTAGGGGCACGCGCTTGACCAGCAACAAACGCCGAATTCCGGGATATAACGATAGATGGGGGCGAGAGGGTGCCCCCACCCAATCTCCCCCCTTGAGGGGGAGATGCCCGGTAGGGCAGAGGGGTGGCCGCGATCCGCGAGGACGATTTAAATCTCTACTTAACCCATGGATTAACCAGCGAAATTCATAATTAATTAAATATCGAAACATTGCTGCACTGCAGTTGACAGCCACAATTGGGCAGCGCAAGGATATCTTAAATTCGACGTAAGACACTCGTAACAGGCCTGAAAATATCCGGCCTGTCGAATTTCTATTTGTCTCCGAGGAAATGGCGTGACGATATACCTGCCTATCGCCGAGCTGTCGGTGAATATCTTCATCATCCTCGGCATGGGTGCGGCCGTCGGTTTCCTGTCGGGTATGTTCGGCGTCGGCGGCGGCTTTCTGATCACGCCGCTTTTGATTTTCTATAACGTGCCGCCGGCGATCGCGGTGGCGACGGGCGCCAACCAGGTTATAGCCTCGTCGATTTCGGGCGCGATCACGCATTTCCGGCGCGGCACGATCGACCTGAAACTCGGCTCGGTTCTGCTGGCCGGCGGCCTCGTCGGCGCGACGATCGGCGTCTGGATCTATGGCGTGCTCCGGGTGCTCGGCCAGCTCGACCTGGTGATTTCGCTGCTTTACGTCATCCTGCTGACCACTGTCGGCGCGATGATGATGTGGGAAAGCGTCAACGCCATCCGCCGGGCGCGCCGCAACGAAGCGCCGGTGGTGCAGCGCAATCCGCACAATTGGGTGCACAAGCTGCCGCTGAAGATGCGGTTCAAGAAATCGAAGATTTACCTCTCGGTGATCCCCGTGATCGGGCTCGGGCTCGGCGTCGGCATATTGACCTCGATCATGGGCGTCGGCGGCGGCTTCATCATGGTGCCGGCGATGATCTATCTGCTGCGCATTCCGGCCAGCGTCGTGGTCGGCACGTCGCTGTTTCAGATCATCTTCGTCTCGACCTATTCGACCATCATCCAGGCGGTCACCAACCATTCGGTCGATATCGTGCTGGCCTTCATCCTGATGCTGTCGGGCGTTGTTGCGGCGCAATATGGCGTGCGGGTCGGTCAACGGCTGAAAGCCGAGCAGCTGCGTGCGCTGCTGGCGATGCTGATCCTGGCTGTCGGCCTGCGGCTGGCAATCGATCTGTTCGTGCCGCCGGGCAATCTCTATTCGCTCGCACATGCCGGGTCCGGTCGATGAAATGGCTTGTGGCAGCATTGCTGATCCTCTCCGCGGCGCCGGTTCTGGCGCAGACGGATGTCGACCGGTCACTGCAGCCGGAAGCGGTCAATATCGGCGTCAGTTCAAAAGAGATCGCCATCGCCCCGGATTTTGCCGGCACCGATGTGACAGTGTTCGGCGCGGTCGACAATGCCGATCCGGAGTTGCTGAAGAATGGTGGTTACGACATCGTCGTGTCGCTGGAAGGGCCGCGTGATTTCATCACCATACGCAAGAAGGAGCGTGTCGCCGGCGTCTGGATCAATCGGCACTCGGTCACCTTCGAATATATGCCGGAATCGTTTTCCATGGCCTCGACCAGGGCGATCGACCTGATCGCCAAACCGGCGGAACTCTTTACATTCAGCGTGGGTTTCCCGCGGGTGAAGATCGTGCCCTCGACGTTTTCCGGACGCGCCTCTGATATCGATGAGTATCGCGACGCCTTCATGGCGCTGAAGCAGCGATCGAAACTCTACCAGAGCAATCCGGGCGGCGTGACCTTCATCTCGTCGTCGCTGTTCCAGGCCAATATTCACATCCCGGCCGATATTCCCAACGGCACGCATACGATCCGAGCCGTGCTGTTCCGCAAAGGTGTTTTCGTCGCCGAGAAGCAGATGACGCTTGAGGTGGTGAAGACCGGGCTCGAGGAAAGCATCACCTTTGCCGCCAAGCAGCGGCCGCTGTTCTATGGATTCTTTGCCGTGCTGCTGGCCGTGATGACCGGCTGGGGCGCCAGCCTGATGTTCCGCAAGGACTGATTGCGGTCAGCCGCGCAGCATGTGATAGGCGAAGGAGTGGATGCGGCCCTGGCTCAGCATATGCGCCGTTAGCCGCTCCTTTTCGAACAGGCCGGCAAAGGCGCGGTTGTCGATGTCGAGCCCGCCGGTCATGACGCCGAAGGACGGCATGATCAGCCGCCGGCCGTCGATGGCGAAGCAGGGGCGGCGCACGGCGCGCTCCTTGCGCCAGAGTGTGGCGGCCGGATGYAGGTGGCCGGCAATCTCGCCCGCCTGCGGCGCCTTCTGCGGTTCGTGGCGGAAATGCAGGCCGGCATAATCGAGTGTATCGGCGGAGGTGCCGGCAAGATCGGTGACGCCATCGGGGTCGTGGTTGCCGTTGATCCAGATCCATTCTCGGCCGCGCGCCATGGTGTTGATCATCAGGCGGAATTCCACCGGCATATGAACGGAGCCGGTCCGGTCATGGAAATTGTCGCCGAGCGAGACGACGATTTTCGGATTGTGGCGGGCAATGACGCTTTCGAGGATGCGCAGGGTGGCGAGCGTGTCCCAGGGCGGTAGCAGCTGGCCGCGGCGGGCGAAGGCGGCGCCCTTTTCGAGATGCAGGTCGGAGATGCAGAGCAGGCCGTGTTCGGGCAGGAACATGGCGCCGGCGGGGTCGAGGAGGAGGGTTTGGCCGGCGAGGGTGGATTCACAGGCGGGGGTGGTGAGGTCGTACGCTTGGATGGCGCTTCTTGCGAGGCGGTTCATTCGGCGATACCCCCCTCTGTCCTGCCGGACATCTCCCCCTCAAGGGGGGAGATTGGCTGGGGGCACACTGCTTGCCAGATTTTAGATGTCGAGGCTGGGGCGAGAGGTCGCCACGAGTCAATCTCCCCCCTTGAGGGGGAGATGCCCGGCAGGGCAGAGGGGGGTAGCTCCGCGCCGAAACCAATCACATTGTTCAACTCATCGCATCCTGTATCAAATCATCCGCCGCTTCCACCAGCAGTGCCTCATCCGCGGCGCCGGCCACCGATTCCTTGCCGATTTCCAGCATGATCGGTATGGCGAGCGGCGAAATCTGGTCGAGGCGCATCAGTTTGATGTGCCCCTTGATTCGTGCCAGCATATCGCCAAGTCGCTGGATATCCAAAAGTCCCTTTGCGGCATCCTGCCGCGTCGCCTCCAGCAGGATGTGGTCCGGCTCATGCGCCCGCAGCACGTCATAGATCAGGTCGGCGGACACCGTGACCTGGCGGCCGGTCTTTTCCTTGCCGGGATGGCGGCGTTCGATCAGGCCGGCGATGACGGCGCAGGTGCGGAAGGTGCGTTTCAATAGCCAGGTTTCGTTGAGCCAGGCTTCGAGGTCGTCACCCAGCATATCCTCATCGAAGAGTTCGGACACGGATGTCTTTTTCGTCGAGAAGAAGGCGCCAATATCCTCCAGCGCCCAGACGGCGAGCGAATAGTCAGTGGCGACGAAGCCCAGCGGCTTCAGCCCCACGCGATCCATCCGGCGGGTCAGGAGCATGCCGAGCGTCTGGTGCGCCAGCCGCCCCTCGAAGGGATAGGCGACCATATAGAAGCGGTTTCCGCGTGGAAAAGTCTCGATCAGGAGTTCGTCGCGTTTCGGCAGCACGGATTTCTCCGCCTGGATCGCCAGCCAGTCGCGCACCTGGTCGGGCAGTTCGCGGCGCTTTTCCGGATCGGCGATCATGGCGCGCACGCCGTCGGCGAGATAGGTCGAAAGCGGAAACTTGCCACCGGCATAGGCGGGAATGCGCGGATCGGCGGAGCGGGCTTCCGAGGCAAGGCATTCGTTCTCGCGAATGCCTTCGAAGCGCAGCACCCTGCCGCCGAACATGAATGTGTCGCCCTGCGACATGGTTTCGAGGAAATATTCCTCGACCTGGCCGAGCACCGGCCCACCACGACCCGCCGTGCCGCGGCCGGATTTCACCAGCCGGACATTGAGCACCGGCGATTCAACGATCGTGCCGACATTGAGGCGATATTGCTGGGCGAAGGCGGGATTGGAGACGCGCCAGAGGCCATCCTTGGTCTTGCGGATCTTGGCATAGCGCTCATAACTTTTCAGCGCATATCCGCCGGTGGCGACGAAATCGAGCGCCCGCTCAAATGTCTCCCAGGAGAGGTCGGCATAGGGCGAGGCGGTGGTGATCTCGTCATAGACTTGCAGCGCATCGAACGGGTCGGCGCAGGCGAGGCCCATAATGTGCTGGCAGAGCACGTCGAGCGCGCCCTGGCCGACCGGCGGCGTGTCCTGGGCGCCGAGATAGTTGGCGTCCAGCGCAGCCTGGCATTCCATCACTTCGAAGCGATTGGCGGGCACGAGGATGGCGCGGCTCGGCTCGTCCATGCGGTGGTTGGAGCGGCCGATACGCTGGGCAAGCCGCGAGGCGCCCTTTGGCGCGCCGACATGGATGACGAGGTCGACATCGCCCCAGTCGAGGCCGAGATCGAGGGTGGAGGTCGCGACGACGGCGCGCAGGCGATTGTCGGCCATGGCGGTTTCCACACGGCGGCGCTGGCCGACGTCGAGCGAGCCGTGATGCAGCGCAATCGGCAGGCTGTCGTCGTTGATGCGCCAGAGTTCCTGGAACAGCAGCTCGGCCTGCGAGCGGGTGTTGACGAAGAGGATCGTCGTCCGGTGCTCCTTGATCGCCTCGTAGACCTCGCCCATGGCATAACGCGCCGAATGGCCCTGCCAGGGAATGCGCTCCTCCGTGCCGAGAATCGTGATGATCGGCCGGGCGCCGCCATGGACGGTGACGAGGGCCGAAAGATTATCCTCGCCCGGCATCTGCGGCACCAGCCAGCGGCGCAGATCGTCGGGATCGGCAACGGTGGCGGAGAGGCCGATCGTCCTGAGGCCCGGCGACAGCTTGCGAAGCCGCGCCAGCCCGAGCGCCAGCATATGCCCGCGCTTCGACGTTACCAGCGAATGCAGCTCGTCGAAGATGACGAATTTCAGGTCCCTGAAGAAACGTTCCGCCTCCTTCGACGAGATCAGCAGCGCCACCTGTTCCGGCGTGGTCAGCAATATCTCGGGCGGATTGAGGCGCTGGCGGGTGCGCTTGTGCTGCGACGTGTCGCCGGTGCGGGTCTCTATCTCGACCGGCAAGCCCATCTCCGTCACCGGACGCTCAAGATTGCGCTCGATGTCGACGGCCAACGCCTTCAGCGGCGAGATGTAGAGTGTATGGATGCCCTGGAAGGCGGTGCCCGGCCTTTTCTTGCCGCGGGCATTGAGGTCGATCAGCGACGGCAGGAAGCCGGCCAGGGTCTTGCCGGCACCGGTGGGCGCGATCAGCAGTGCCGATTGGCCGCCGGCGGTCTTTTCGAGCAGCCCGAGCTGATGTTCGCGCGGCTTCCAACCCTTGGAGGCGAACCAGGTCGAAAACGGCGGCGGCAGGGTGACTGCCGTGCTCCTCTCCGTTTTTGCGTCCATGATCGTTCCTCTTTCGTTCAGGACGAAGATAGACGTTTCGAGCGGCTTGGCAATAGCTGCAGAAAGCCGCTTGACGGATGGGATAATCATGGACATAAATTATCCATGATTAAGGAGCGGGTCGATGAAACTCAGTGACGGCGTCGAACAGGCGATCCACAGTGTGGCGATGCTGGCAGGGCTGACGCCCGGTGGCGTGCTCGCGGCAGCGGCGCTGGCCGAGTTTCATGGGGTTTCGCCGAGCTATCTGCTCAAGCATTTGCAGGCGTTGTCGGGTGCGGGCATCCTTGAAACGGTGCCGGGACCGAAGGGCGGCTACCGGCTCGCCAAGACAGCGGAAAAGATCACTCTGCTCGATGTCGTGCTGGCCGTCGAAGGTCGTGAACCGGCCTTCCGCTGCGCCGAAATCCGCCAGCGGGGACCGAACCCGTTGCCGGAAAAGCCTGTGCGACCCTGCGAGATCAATGCCGCCATGCTCAAGGCGGAGCGCGCCTATCGCGCCGAACTCGACCGCGTCACCATTGCCGAAGTCCTCGGCGAGGTGGCCGCACACGACACGACGGGCGCGATTGCCACAAGAGGCTGCGCCTTTCTCGAGCTTCACGAACGAAGATCAACCTGACCCAAGAAGAGGAAAAGATCATGCATCCGCGTTTCAATTTCGCCAAGGCCTCCCCCGATGCCTACAAGGCCGTCTCGGCACTCGAACAATATGTCCAGGAGTCCGGCCTCGAACGCCGCTTCATCCACCTGATCAAGCTGCGCGCCTCGATCATCAATGGCTGCGCCTATTGCGTCGACATGCATGTCAAGGAATCGCGCCATGACGGCCTGTCGGAACAATGGATCAACCTGATGTCGGTCTGGCGGGAATCGCCTGTCTACGACGACAAGGAGCGGGCGCTGCTCGGCTGGGTCGACGCCGTCACCAATATCGCCCAGACCGGCGTGCCGGACGCGGCCTTCGAAGAACTGAAGAAGCATTTCAGCGAAAACGAGATGACCAACATCACGGTGGCGATCGGCGCGATCAATGTGTGGAACCGGCTAGCGGTCGGCTTCCGTGCCCCGCATCCGATCGACAAGCCGGCCAAGGCGGCCTGACGGTCAGGCGAAGAAGGGGTGGGGCGGCCCCGCTGCTGCCCTCTCCCGCATATTGTTGAGTGCCTGACGGACGTCGTCCTCCGTCATCCGCAGCCCGAAGAGGCTGGTCAGGACATTGGAAAACTCGGCATCATCCGTCAGCATTCTGAGTTCCGACTCGCCTGAGGCTTTGCGCGTCTTGAGGCGCCTGTTGAACAGGGTCAGCCGCGTTGCATCCCTGCCGGGCAGGGCCGCGATGATGTTGGCGCGATAGGGGCTCTCAGGGTGCGTGCCGGTAAACCAGTTGCAGATCTCGTATTCGGCATCGACGCGGGGCAGGCGCACGACGCGGTAGATATGTTCCCAATGGTCGCCGAGCCATGATTGCAGGACGAGTTCTTCTCCCATGGCGATGAAGCGCATCGGCTCGTGCGGCGTCGGCTGCGTGATGTCTGCTTCCATCCGCAAGGCGGCCGTGGGGGCAAGGTTGCCGAAGCCGACATCGGCGAGATAGGGACCTTCCGGCAGATTGACCTGCAGCACCATGTGCAGCATCGGCCGCGGCGCGTCGATGTCCAGGCCGCGCACGACACGCGCCTGCAGGCTGGTGATGTCGTAGCCCAGCGAGCGCAGCCCGGCACGGAACAGCATATTCTGTTCAAAACAATAGCCGCCGCGCCCGCCGCCGATCATCTTTGCCTGCAGCGAGGCGACGTCCAGCCGCGGTGGGCGGTCGAGCAGGATGTCGATGCTTTCATAGGCGATCGCCGACGAATGGGCGGCGATCAGGGCGTTGAGTGTGTCGAGCGTCGGCGTCAGTGTGCCGCGATAGCCGATGCGCGCCAGCCAGGCAGCCTGGTTGAAGGTCTCTTCCGTCATTGCCGGATCATCTCGGATGAGGGAAATCTCTGCGTCGGATTTTTGCACAGGAATGGACGAGGATATTGGGAAGGACTTTCACGGTACTGCCTGCTGTTTCCCATGACATCATCCTCCCCTTGGCGTTGAATGTCAGGCGAAAAGCATTGCTGCCCGTAAGATATGCGCCCTACGGTCAGCCGTCAAATCACATCGTGCGGGGGGCGGGCACGTCGGTGTAGAGGAGGCATCGCCGATGTCGTCTGTCGTGCCATGCCCCTCATCTGCCTGCCGGCATCTTCTCCCCGTAGGGACGGGGAGAAGGGACGCGCGGCGCTGTTTTTGTCCCTCGCAAGCGTCTGCAGACACTCACAGTAAGGCAAACTCGGAGCGGATTCCCTCGCCCCGTTTACGGGGAGAGGGTTAGGGTGAGGGGCAATTACATCGCGTTGGCCAGGAAGAGCAGACCGATAATCGGCTCACCCGCATCCATGCGGATGATAGTTTCCTCACTTGCGAACGTTTGCATCCCATGCCCAGCCAGCATCTTCTCGACATGGCCGGCAGAATGCGCATAGCGGAGAGATTGCCTGAGTTCGAAGCCCTCATCGGCCAAAGCTTTCTCCACCGAAAATACAAAAACCCCATCCGGCTTCATCAGCGCAGCCACATTGGCAAAGGCGGCGTCGAGATTGCCGAGATACATCATCACATCGGCGGCGGCGATCAGGTCGGCGCGGTGGTGGGGGCGGCCGGCGAACAGGCCGGAGGTTTCGGATTGGAGCGACAGGTCGGCCTTGGCGAGGTGATCGTAGAGACCTTTGCTCTCGGCCTTCGCCAGCATCTTTTCCGAGAGGTCATAGCCTTCCAGCGCCGTGCATCGCCCGTGGATTTCCGCGCCGAACAGGCCGGTACCGCAGCCGAGGTCGACCACGTGGCCGTAGCGCGGCGACCGGTGGGCTTCGATCAGCCGCATCAATTTGCCGGGGACGCTGTAGCCCAGCCGCTCGACCAGGGCTGCGTCAAAGCGGTCGGCATAGTCGTCGAACAGGCCCTCGACATAGCGGCTTGGCGGCAGATGGGGGCCGTCTGCGCCGTCGAGCAAAGCGAGCTTCAAGCTGGCGCMGAAAATATCGTCGGGTGCGAGTTCCAGCGCGCGCCGATAGGCGTCGGCAGCACCTGTTGCGCCGGCCTTTTCGCGGTATTCGCCGAGCCGGAACCAGCCGGCGGCCCAGCCTGGTGCGAGCTCCAGCGCCTGCTCCATCAGCTCGGCGGCAGCGGTGGGGTCGCCGCCCTCGGCGAGCATGGAGGCATAGTCGGCGCGGCGGTCGGCGACGAGGTCGCCTGAGGTGAGATTGCGTTTTCCGGCAGGGGCCATGGCTTTTTCTTTGCTTTGAAACAGAGTTTGTCTAATTTTGGCCGCGAGTGGCGGTCAAGCGATTCATTCCGAATCAAAGGTGGAGACAGGCATGGCAGACGGTTTCAACCGTATTCTGGGTGATACGCCCATGCGGACAGTCGTCAAGCTGATTATCCTCTGCGTTGTTGTCGGCTTCGTCATGAGCACGTTCGGCATCTATCCGGGCAATATCCTCTATTGGATACGGCACGTGTTTTTCGATCTCTGGCGCAACGGCTTTGCCGCGCTCGGCAAGGTCGGCGATTATCTGCTGCTGGGAGCAGTGATCGTCATTCCGCTTTTTATCATCTCTCGTATTCTGAACTGGCGTAAGTCTTGAACTCTCCATCTCTCTCCCGGCGTCGGATTCTGACCGGGTTTGCTTCCTCTGCCGGCCTGATCCTGCTTTCGGCCTGCAGCACGACGTCCGTGCTTGCGCCGGCGGCACCCGCCGAGGATAGCGCGACGGCCGATGTCAGCGCCGCGGCTTTGCCATTGGTCAATGCGATCCGCGCCCGGCACAGGCTGCCGCCGCTGAAGGTGGCCAAGGTGGTGGTTGCGGCGGCTGAGGACCAGGCGGTGCGCATGTCGAGCTATGGCAAGATGAGCCATTTCATCGGCCCCGACAAAAGCTTCTTCGCCCGGATGAAACGCCAGGACGTGCCGATGCCGGCGGCGGAAAATATCGCGGCCGGCCAGCAGTCGATCGAGGAGGCGGTGTCGGCCTGGGAACATTCGCCGCATCATCTCGAAAACATGCTCGGCCGCTATGACTCGGTCGGCGTGGTCGAGGCGCGCAATCCCGGTACCGGCAATATTCCCTACTGGGCCATGGTGCTCTGCCGGGTTACGCAGCCGCCGACGGCGGCCGGCATGCCGCCGATGTTCCTGTGAGGGCCTGATGGAGCAGAAGTTGGGATCGTCAGGTGCCTTCGAGGTCACGCATCGCATGGTGCTCGGCCTGGCGCTGCCGATGACCTTCGGTTTCCTCACCATTCCGCTCCTGGGTTTCACCTCGACGGCCGTCGCCGGACGGCTCGGCGATCCCAATGTGCTGGCGGGCCTAGCGATCGGCGCGGTGCTGTTCGACCTGATCTTCGCATCGCTGAATTTCCTGCGCGCCTCGACCACGGCACTGGTCGCGCAGGCTTGGGGCAGGGGCGAGTGGGACGAACAGGAGGCAGTGTTCTGGCGGGCGCTGATCCTGGCTGTCGCGCTCGGCATTGCCATTGTCATCCTCGGGCCGCTGCTGCTCAAAATCGGCCTCTGGATTATATCGCCGGATGCGGGTGCAGCGGCTGCGACGAGCCGCTGGTTTTCGATCCGCATCCTGTCGGGGCCGGCGGCGCTCGCCAATTACGCGATCCTCGGCTACTTGCTCGGTTGCGGCCGCTCGCGCATCGGGCTGCTGCTACAGGCGCTGATCAACGGCATCAACATCGTGCTCTGCATCGTCCTTGGCCTGACGCTCGGCTGGGGTATTTCCGGCATCGCGCTGGCGACGATCACCGGCGAGACGATGGGTGCGCTTGTTGGCATCGCCATCATCCTCGCCGGCTTCCGGCGGCGCAATCCGTGGCTGATTGCCGGCCTGTTCGACCGCGACAAATTGCTGAGCCTGTTTTCGCTCAACAGCGATATCATGGTGCGCTCGTTCCTGCTCCTGGCGGCCTTCCTGCTGCTGACGCGCGCCGGTGCTGGCCTCGGCCCGGTGACGCTGGCGGCCAATGCAGTGCTGATGAATTTCTTCATGATCTCCGGCTACTGGCTCGACGGGTTGGCCAATGCCGCCGAGACGATTATCGGCCGTTCGATCGGTGCGCGCTTCCGCCCGGCCTTCGACCGCGGCCTGAAACTCACCTGGTGGTGGTCGCTGGGGCTGGCGACATTGACGGGGTTGCTGGTCATGGCGGTCGGCGGACCGGTGATCGATTTCCTGACGACGTCGGAGCCGGTTCGCGCGATCGCCTATGCGCACCTGCCCTGGGCGGCGGTGACGGCGCTCACCGGCTGTCCCGCCTTCCTGATGGACGGCGTCTTCATCGGCGCCACCTGGTCGCATGCGATGCGCAACCGCATGCTGATGGCTTTCGTCGGCTATATCATTGCCTTGCTGGTGCTGGTGCCGATCGCCGGCGATCACGGGCTATGGCTGTCGCTCAATATTTTTCTGCTGCTACGCGGCATCACATTGGCGCTGGCACTGCCGAAGCTCAGGGATCAGATTTTCCTGTCGGCCCAATAATTCAGCCGAGTGTCCCTTATACTGCGGATCGACGCCAGTTTCTCCCGATCGCAGAGTGCGGACAGACCCTTGATGATGCGGGCGGGCAGGCCGGGACCTTCATAAACCATGGCCGAATAGAGCTGGATCAAGTCGGCCCCGGCGCGGATTTTCTCTGCCGCCATTTCCGGTGAGTGAATGCCGCCGACGCCGATGAGCGGGAAGGCGGGGCCGAGGTGTTTGCGCATTTTTGCCAGCACTGTCGTGGCCTTGTCGAACAGCGGCTTGCCGGAAAGGCCGCCTGCTTCTTTCGCCGTGGTCTGGTCCCTCAGGCCATCGCGCGATAGCGTGGTATTGGAGACGATCAGGCCRTCGAGCCTGCTTGCCAGGACTTCGGCGGCGACGTCGTCGAGGCCTTCTTCGCTCAGATCGGGAGCGATTTTCAGGAAAACCGGCACCATCCGACCAGCCTTTCGGGCTTCCTCGTCCCGCGCGGAAAGCACGGCGTCGAGCAGCGCTTTGAGGCTTTCGCGCGCCTGCAGGTCGCGCAGGCCGGGCGTGTTGGGCGAGGAGATGTTGGCGGTGAAATAGCGCGCCACCGAATAAAACGTCCTGATACCGGCGACATAGTCGGCGATGCGGTCGGCGGCATCCTTGTTGGCGCCGATATTGACGCCGATCAGGGCTGAGGACGGCAAGCCTTGCAGGCGGGTGAGAGCGGCCTGGTGGCCCTCGTTGTTGAAGCCGAACCGGTTGATCACGCCTTCGTCGGCGACAAGCCGAAAGAGCCGGGGCTTGGGATTGCCAGCCTGAGGCTTTGGCGTGACGGTGCCGATTTCGGTGAAGCCGAAGCCGAGCTTCAGCATCGCCATCGGCACGTCGGCATTCTTGTCGTAGCCGGCGGCGAGGCCGAGCGGATTGCCAAAGCTGAGTCCGGCGAGTTCCACTTTCAGWCGCGGGTCGGCAGGCAATGCGCAAGCGGGGGCAAGCGGGCTCTTCAGGCCGGCAATCGACATGCCATGCGCCGTCTCCGGATCGATGCGGAACAGGCCGGCGCGGATGAGGGGCCAGAATGCATCCTTCA
Source organism: Rhizobium sp. P2_G2 (assembly GCF_056403555.1). Lineage (NCBI taxonomy): Bacteria > Pseudomonadati > Pseudomonadota > Alphaproteobacteria > Hyphomicrobiales > Rhizobiaceae > Rhizobium > Rhizobium sp. P2_G2. Next base: position 153,274 of record NZ_JBFUFF010000003.1, on the reverse strand, counting down.
TTCCGGCATCTCCGGGAAGACATGGTTGCCGTCGGCGTCGAGCGGCAGCGGCTTGGCCCAGAGCACGGCCGTGAACGGCAGGTGGCCATAGAGATGCGGGAAGAGGTCGCCGCCGCGCGAGGGCTCGTATTTCAGTGCATCGCCCAGCTCGGCGCCGTCGGCGGCCACCAGCAGCAGGCCCTGCTGGCCCTGGAAATAGAGTTCGGCGGTGCGTTTGGCCTGGGCGGCGGTGGAGAGATGGATGTAGCCATCCTGGATATCGATGCCGGCGCCGGTGAACAGGCCGGCTTTTTCGGCCGCCCGCCATAAATCGGCGGAAACGATCTTGTATACGGTAGCCATGTGCGTCTCTCCGGTTTCTGGCCTCCTAACCCCTTTTGCCGCCGCCGGGAAGGCCTGCAACATTGCCAAATCCCCAAAACGGAGGAAAACCGATGCAAGCGAAACTCCTGGCCGCCCTTTTCGTCCTCACCGCCTTTCCTGCCTTCGCCCAGAGCAATGAAACGGCGCGCTACCAGCTGATCTCCGTCTCAGGCGGCTTCGTGCGGCTCGATACGGTCACCGGCGTGATGACCTTTTGCCGCGACGAGGTCGACAGTTTCCGCTGCGGTCCGATCTCGGCCGATACCGACAAGCAGGCCATGCGGCCGGATGCCGGCGAGGAGAAGGCACGGCCGGAGGCCGGCATCGAGCCGAAGCAAGGCGATCGTCTCGAGCCGGGCTTTAAGGAAGACAAATCCAGCGACGATTTCGACCGGGCGCTCACGATGATGGACAAGGCCATGCGCCATTTCATGGCAATGAGCCGTGAAAACCAGAAGGATTGCAATCTCTGAACGGCTTTTCTCCTTGAAAAGCCAGCCTGATTGCGCTGTTCTATCCAAGTGGAGAAATGGATGCGGCGCTCAAGCCGCGCCGTGGGGGGACAATGGCTGGCGCCGCAACAATCATCATTGCCGATGATCATCCGCTGTTTCGCGGGGCCTTGAAGCAGGCGCTATCGATGGAGGATGGCGCGCGGGTGATCGAGGCGGGGGATTTCGTTGCCGCCCGCCAGGCGGCGGCCGACCATCCCGATGCCGATCTGATGTTGCTCGACCTGACCATGCCAGGCGCCAGCGGACTATCGGCGCTGATGATGATCCGCGCCGAACATCCCGGCATTCCCGTTGCCGTCATCTCCGCCAGCGACGACCAGCCGACCATCCGGCGGGCGCTGGAACTCGGCGCTTCGGCCTTCATTTCGAAATCGAACGGCATCGACGAAATCCGCGATGCGATCGACACCGTCCACCAGGGCGGCATCTGGGTGCCGCCGGGTTTCGATGCCGGTCGTGAGCACGATCCGGAGATGGAGCGCTTGATTAGCCGGCTAAAGACGCTGACGCCGCAGCAGACCCGTGTGCTCGGCATGATCGGTGAGGGCCTGCTCAACAAGCAGATCGCTTATGAGCTCGGCGTCTCGGAGGCGACCATCAAGGCGCATGTCTCGGCGATCCTGCTGAAGCTCGATGTCGATAGCCGCACGCAGGCGGTGATCCAGCTCGGCAAGATCGGCGTGACGCTGCCGGGGTGAGGCCGGCAGCGCCGTGGCCATACGGCTTATTTGCCCTTCCAGACCGGGTCGCGCTTCTCGGCAAAGGCGCGGGCGCCTTCGAGATTGTCCTCGCTGCCATAGAGGATGTCGACGGTCTTGAGCTGGCGGCGGGTGATCTTGTTCATCGTGTCCTGGAACCTGTTGCCCTCGGCCTCGCGCACGACTTCCTTGATCGCGGCATAGACCAGCGGCGGACCGCTTTCGAGCAGGCGGGCGAGTTCCCAGGCGCGCTCCATCAGCTTGTCGGCGGGCAGGATCTCGTTGACGAAACCCCAGCGATGGGCCTCGTTGGCATCAAGCCAGCGGCCGGTGAGCAGCATGTCCATGGCGATGTGGTAGGGAATGCGCTTTGGCAGCTTGATCGAGGCGGCGTCCGCCACCGTGCCTGAGCGGATTTCCGGTAGCGCGAACGTGGCATGCTCGGCGGCGAGGATCATGTCGGTCGAAAGCGCGATTTCAAGGCCGCCGCCGCAGCAGATGCCGTTGATCGCGGCAATGATCGGCTTGTTGAGGTCGCGCAGTTCCTGCATGCCGCCAAAGCCGCCGACGCCGTAATCGCCATCCACCGCGTCACCGGCGGCGGCCGCCTTGAGGTCCCAGCCGGGGCAGAAGAATTTCGGGCCGGAGCCGGTGATGATGGCGACGCGCAGCGTGTCGTCATCGCGGAAATCCTGAAAAATCTTGCCCATGATGCGGCTGGTGATCAGGTCGATGGCATTGGCCTTCGGCCGGTCGATGGTGACTTCCAGAATGCCGCCCTCGCGGCGGGTTTTTATCGGGGTGTCGGTCATGATGTGCTTCCTCTCATAATGTCAATCGAGGAGATTCACCCCTCACCAACTTCGGCCAAGGGTTCGCAAGGCTCACCCGGCCTTCGTATCCTCTCCCGCAAGGGGCGAGGAAAAACTTGCCGCACTGTCTTGCCCCAGGCGAGGCCGGCGCTTGTGGCACCCTGCCTCTCCCCTTGCGGGAGAGGATAGCAAGCCCGCGCGAGACCAAAGGTCGAGCGCTTGGGCGCGCTTGGTGAGGGGTGAAACCACACCCAGGCAAACATCGCTTACAGGCTACTTCCTCATCCGCACCAGTGCATCCGCCGCGACGACGCCCTCGCCTTCCGGCAACACCATCAGCGGATTGATGTCCAGTTCCTCGATATCGGCAGCCTTGGCCGCAACAAAATCGGCGGCGGCGGAGACGGCGTCGACCAGGGCTGCGATGTCGCCCTTGGCCTGGCCGCGATAGCCGTTCAACAGCTTGGTGATCTTCAGCCCGTCGATCGCCTTGCGGATCGCCTCTTTCGTCGTCGGCAGGGTGATGATTGCCGAATCGTCCATCAGTTCAACCAGGATGCCGCCGGCGCCGACGGTCAGCACCGGACCGGCGACCGGGTCGCGCAACGCGCCGACGATCAGTTCAGCCACGGGCTTGGCTGCCATCTTCTCGACGAGGAAGCCATTGGCAACGCCGGCCATGGCGTTCGCGGCGTCGATGACTTCGGCCTCGGTTTTCAGGTTGAGCTTTACCGCACCGGCCTCAGTCTTGTGGGCGACGCCGGAACCCTTGAGCGCCACGGGGAAGCCGATCTCGGCAGCCGCCTCGGCGGCGTCTTCGGCGCTGGCAACCAGTTTGCCCGCAGGCACCTGCAGACCGAAGGGCTTCAGCGCCTGCTTGGATTCATGCTCGGTCAGCGTTACGGCTTCGCCTTCGGAGGCCACAGCGTTAAGCAGCGGGGCGGGCGCTGGGCCGGCCCAAGCCTGGTGGATGAAATGCGCCACTTCGACCGCGGCCAGTGCCTCGTCGATGCCGAGGAAGGGCACGACGTCATGTTCGACCAGGGTGAAGGCGACATCTTCCGGCAGGTTCTCGCCCATCGACGCGACGACGGCGGCATTGGCGCCGGTGGCCTTGTGGGCGGCAATGATGGCGTTGACGGTGGTCATCCAGTCGGCCGGGTCGCAGCGGTCGCGGCGAGGGAAATCGAGGATCACCATGTTGAGCGCATAGTCGCCGGCCATCATGGTCGAGACGGCGGTTTCGATCTTGTCGCCCTTGCCCCAGACGAAAGTGTGGTAGTCGAGCGGGTTGGAGAGTGTGACCATCTGCCCGAGGGTTTCGCGCAGAACTGGCAGCTGTTCCGGCTTCAGGTCGCGGAAATTTACCTTGCGGCCAACGCCTGAGTCGGCGATCAGCGACGCCTCGCCGCCCGAGCAGCTCATCGACGAGATCTCGTTGGTCGGCAGCGTGCCGACGACATGCAGCAGTTTCAGGGTTTCCAGCAGTTCCGGCAGGGAGGCGACGCGGCCGATGCCGAGGCGTTCGAGTACGGCGGCGGAGACCTTGTCATTGCCGGCGAGCGAGGCAGTGTGCGAAACCGTGGCTTTCTGGGCGGCTTCGGATTTGCCCATCTTCAGCGCCACGACCGGCTTTTTCAGCTCGCGGGCGCGTTTGCCCAGCAGTTCCAGCGTTTCGAGGTCGTCAAAACCTTCGATATGCAGGCCGACGGCGGTGACGCGCGGATCTTCCAGCGCGGCGACGGCGAGTGCCGAAAGGCCGGTTTGCGCCTGGTTGCCGGCGGTCATCAGATAGGCAAGCGGCAGGCCGCGCATCTGCATGGAAATGTTGCAGGCAATGTTGGAGCTCTGCGTCAGGATGGCGACGCCGCGCTCGGTGCGGATCATACCGTGTTGGTCGGGCCAGAGCAGGGCGCCGTCGAGCATGTTGATGAAGCCGTAGCAATTGGGGCCGACCACGGCCATGTCGCCCGCAGCCTCGACCAGTTTTGCCTGCAGTTCATGGCCGTCGGGCAGTTCCTTGACGGCTTCGGAAAAGCCCGAGGCATAGCAGATCGCCCCACCCGCGCCTTTGTCGCGGAGCTCGCGCATGATGTCGATGGTGAGGTTGCGGTTGACGCCGACGAAGGCAGCATCGGGGGCGGCCGGCAGGTCGGCGACGGAGCGGTAGCACTTGTAGCCGTGCACTTCGTCCTTGGTCGGGTGGATCGGCCAGATGTCGCCCTGGTAGCCCATTTTCTTGCACTGTTCGACCACGCGGCCGGCTTCCTTGCCGCCGACCACGGTGATGGATTTCGGGCGGATCAGGCGGTTGAGGGAATTAGGGGAAAGGGTTTTCATCAAGGCCTCAATTTATAAAGTCAGCATGTGCCGGTGGGCGTGGCATTACCCCTCACCAACTTCGGCCAAGGGTTCGCAAGCTCACCCGGCCTTCGTATCCTCTCCCGCAAGGGGAGAGGAAAAACCTGCGGCTGCTCGTGGCACCCCTGCCTCTCCCCTTGCGGGAGAGGATAGCAAGCCCGCGCGAGACCAAAGGTCGAGTGCTTGGGCGCGCTTGGTGAGGGGTGAACTCGTGAGATGCAAACCTCACGCCCCAAACGGCCTGAGCAGCTCGCGGCTGATGATATGCCGCTGGATTTCGCTCGTCCCGTCCCAGATGCGTTCCACACGGGCGTCGCGCCAGAAGCGGGCCAGCGGCAGGTCGTCCATCAAGCCCATGCCGCCATAGATCTGGATTGCCTGGTCGGTGACGCGGGCGAGCATTTCCGACGCGTAGAGCTTTGCCGAGGCGATCTCGCGGTTCGACGGCTTACCCTGGTCGAGCAGCCAGGCGCCGTATAGCGTCAGGAAATCGGCGGCATCGATCTCGGTGATCATGTCGGCGAGCTTGAAGGAGACCCCCTGGTTGGCGCCGATCGGCTTGCCGAACTGCTTGCGCTCGGCGGCATAGGGAACGCAATAGTCGAAGACGCGGCGGGCGCGGCCGACGCAATTGGCGGCCACCGTCAGGCGCGTGCCATAGAGCCAGTTATTGGCCAGATCGAAACCCTTGTGGACTTCGCCGAGGATCTGCGCCGAGGGCAAGCGGCATTCGTCGAAATTCAGGATCATGTTCTTATAGCCGCGATGCGAGACGGAACTGTAGCCGTCGCGGATTTCGAAGCCGGGTGTGCCGCGGTCGACGAGGAAACAGGTGATCAGCTTCTTCGGCCCCTTCGGCGTCTGCTCCTCGCCGGTGGCGATGAAGACGATGACGAAGTCGGCGATATTCGCATGGCTGATGAAATGCTTGGTGCCGTTGACAACCCAGTCGTCACCGTCCTGGCGGGCAAAGCATTTCATGCCGCGCACGTCGGAGCCGGCGCCCGGCTCGGTCATGGCGAGCGCATCGAATTTTTCGCCCGTCGTGGCCGGGATCAGGTATCGTTCGCGCTGCTCGGCGTTGCAGCCCATGAGAATGCCGGAGGGGCGGCCGAAGAAGACGGTGAGTGCCATCGAGCCGCGGCCGAGTTCGCGCTCGACGAGCGTAAACGTTAGGTGATCGAGGCCGGCGCCGCCGACATCTTCCGGCATGTTGCAGCCGAAGAAGCCGAGTTCCTTGACCTTGCGGGCGATTTCCTGGCCCATTTCCGGCGGCACGAAACCCTGCTTTTCCACCTGGTCTTCGAGCGGATAGATCTCCGTTTCGACGAAGCTCCGCACGGTGTCGACGATCATCTGCTGTTCTTCGGTCAATCCGAAATTCATGGAATTTACTCCCAGCCAAAATCCACGTTCAGAGGGCGAGAAGCCCCCTCATCCGGCCCTTCTTGGGGTCGAGCCACTCGTCTCGACCCGTCCGTTGGACCCTTCTCCCCGCTGGGGAGAAGGGGGCGCTCGCGGCGCCCTTCTTCAACTCTCTCCAACCTCAGCGCTTCTTGCCGAGGCTGTTCGGCAGTCTCCCTCTTCTCCCCAGCGGGGAGAAGGTGGCCCGAAGGGCCGGATGAGGGGGCCTGCCAGGCGATGATCAGGCCTTCTTCTGCCCTACATGCCGTCCCGCGCCGTCCGGCAGCGCCAAACCGGCATGCGCCTTGGCCAGCGCCTCGAACTTGCCAAGCACCGCCGGCAGCGGCGGCACGACCTTGCCGTCGGCGGAGGCGACGTGCAGCATCAGGTGCTCGCAGGTGGCGATCAGGGCGCCGTCGGAGACGCGTTTCAGCCACATGAACAGCTGGATCTTCTTGCCATCGCTCGGCAGGACCTGGGCGGTGACGGCGAGTTCGTCGCCGAGCTTAGTTTCGCCGAGGAAACGCGTATGGCTTTCGGCCGTATAATAGCTGTGGCCGGCTGCGACATAGTCGAGATCGGCGCCGATCAGACGCAGGAAGGCATCGCCGCCGTCGGCGAAGCACTGGTTGTAGCGGAATTCGGTCATATGGCCGTTATAGTCGATCCACGAGGGATGGACCTTGACCTTGAGCAGTTCGATCGGCTCCTGGCTGGCCTTGACCTCCGGCTTCGGCGCAATCTTCCAGAGATGCGCCTCGAAATCGGCGAGCAGCTTGCCCGAACCCCAGCCGCGGCCTTCGTCGCCGGACTTCAGCGCCTGCATGATGCCGACGAGATTCTGGTCGCGGATGCGTTCGAGTTCGCGGATGCCGCGGGCGCCGGACTGGGCGTCGGACTGGCTGGCGATCTTGTCTGTGAGTGCGTCGTCGAGATCGACCACGTCCATCAGCTTGGTCCAGGGCCAGGAGAGGCAGGGGCCGAACTGGGCAATGAAGTGGCGCATGCCCGCTTCGCCGCCGGCAATGCGATAGGTCTCGAACATGCCCATCTGCGCCCAGCGCATGCCGAAGGAATAGCGGATGACATCGTCGAGGGTCTCGGTGTCGCAGATGTCGTCCTTGATCAGCCACAGGCCTTCGCGCCAGACGGCTTCGAGCAGGCGATCGCCGACGAAGGCTTCGATTTCCTTGTTGATGATCACGCCCTTCATGCCGATCGGTGCGAGCTTGGCCTTGGCGTCTTCGAGCGTGGCCTTGGAGGTCTTCTCGCCGCCGACGAGTTCGGCGAGCGGCAGCAGGTAGACAGGGTTATAGGGATGGGCGACGAACATGCGCTCGGGATGCTTCATGTCGCGCTGCAATTCGGTCGGCATGATGCCTGACGTCGACGAGCCGATCAGCGCCTTGGGGTCGGCGGCGGCGTCGATCTGGGTGATGACGTTGCGCTTGAGATCGATGCGTTCCGGCACGCTTTCCTGGATCCAGTCGGCGCCCGCTACGGCTTCCTCGACGGTCTTGCTGAAGGTCAGCTTGCCCTTCTTCGGCAGCGGTGCGGTGGTCAGCATCGCATAGGCGCGCTCGGCATTGGCCATGACTTCGCCGATGATGCGCTCAGCTTCCGGATGCGGGTCGAAAATCTTGGTGTCGATGCCAGCGAGCACGAACCGGGCCGCCCAGGCCCCGCCGATCACTCCGCCGCCGACGCAGGCTGCTTGCTTGATTTGGCTCATGACTGTTCCACTTTCCAAATTTCAAATCATTTTGAGCGGGAATTTACCCCTCACCAACTTCGGCCAAGGGCTCGCAAGCTCGCCCGGCCTTCGTATCCTCTCCCGCAAGGGGAGAGGTAAAACCCGCGGCGGCGCCTTGCCCCAAGCGAGGCGGTGCTTGTGGCACCCCTGCCTCTCCCCTTGCGGGAGAGGATAGCAAGCCCGCGCGAGACGAAGTCGAGTGTCTGGGCGCGCTTGGTGAGGGGTGAATTTCCCCTCGCCGAAACCTTCAGCGCTTCTGCAGCTTCAGCTTCTTGCGAACCTCTTCCGRTCCGATGATCTTGGCGCCCATGCCTTCGATGACGCCGACGGCCTTTTCGACCAGCTGGGCATTGGTGGCGAACTCACCCTTGCCGATATAGAGATTGTCTTCGAGGCCGACGCGGACATTGCCGCCGGCGAGGATGGCTGCGGCCGGGTAGGCCATCGCATCACGGCCGATGGCGAAGGCCGAGAAAGTCCAGTCCGAGGGTATGTTGTTGACCATTGCCATGAAGGTGTTGAGGTCATTGGGCGCGCCCCACGGAACCCCCATGCAGAGCTGCACCAGCACCGGATTCTCGATCAGGCCTTCCTGGACCAGCTGCTTGGCGAACCAGAGATGGCCGGTGTCGAAGGCTTCGATTTCCGGACGGACGCCCAGGTCGGTCATCAGCTTGGCCATGGCGCGCAGCGTGCCGGGCGTGTTGGTCATCACATAGTCGCCGAGCGAGAAATTCATCGTGCCGCAATCGAGCGTGCAGATTTCCGGCAGGCATTCGGCGACGTGGGAGACGCGTTCGGTGGCGCCGGCAAGATCGGTCGCCGGGTTGAGCGGCAGCGGGTTTTCCGGGCCGCCGAACATGATGTCGCCGCCCATGCCGGCGGTCAGGTTGAGCACCACGTCGGTGTCGGCCTGACGGATGCGATCGGTGACTTCCTTGTAGAGCGAATTCAGGCGCGAGGGGGCGCCGGTCTCGGGATCGCGCACATGGCAGTGGACGATTGCGGCGCCAGCTTTGGCGGCGTCGATGGCCGAATCGGCGATTTCCTTCGGCGAGCGCGGCACGAGGCGCGACTTGCCGGCGGTGTCGCCCGAGCCGGTGACGGCGCAGGTGATGAAGACTTCACGGTTCATGGTGAGCGGCATTTTCGAAAACCTCCCTCGGAGCAGCTTGGCGGCAATTAGGCCTGTGCTTGCATTTCTTTGCTTTGCAGTTTCGGCAGAATTCTATACATAATCGGAAGCCTGTGGAGCCTCCATGTTCGACCATCCCGACCGGCCATTGGAAATCGATATCCTCGCCTTCCCTGAAACGACGGTGCTGCTGCTCGCTTCGGTGTTCGAACCGCTGCGTGCTGCCAACCGCGTCGCCGGCCAGACGCTCTATAGCTGGCGGCTTTTGAGCCCCGACGGCAAGCCTGTGGAAACCACGGCGCATATCAACATTCCCGTCGATGGCGCCTTCCGGCCCGACAAGGATGAAAATCCGCTGTTCGTCGTCTCCAGTTACAACTGGCGGCGCAACAATACAGCGCCGATGAAGATGGCGCTATCGCGAACCGCCCGCCACCGCTCGATGATCGCCGGCATCGAATCCGGCACATGGCTGATGGCCGAGGCGAGCCTGATCGATGGCCACCAGGTCAGCGTCCACTGGGAGGACCGCGACGAATTTGCCGGCCGCTATCCGCAGATCAATGTGGTCAAGGAACGCTTCGTCATCGACCGCAAGCGCATGACATCCGGTGGTTCCTTGCCGACGATCGATATGATGCTGGAAATCATCCGCCGCCGGCAGGGCTATTCGCTGGCGCTCGAAGTGTCGCGTGCCTTCCTCTATGAGCGCGATGCCGGCGCCGGTCCGCTGCCGTCGCCATCCGGCAATTCCGGTGAGATGGACAAGCGCCTGGTGCAGGCGGTGCGGCTGATGGAGGAAAGCGTCGACCAGCCGTTTTCACTGGAGCGGCTCGCGAAACGTACCGGCATCAGCGCCCGCCACCTGCAAAGCCTGTTCAACGAGAGTTTCGGCGTCTCGCCGCATGTGCATTACCTCGCGCTCAGGCTCAATACGGCGCGGCGCAAGGTGATCGAAAGCCGCGCCTCCTTCGCCGATATCGCCGCTTCGAGCGGCTTCAATTCGGCTTCAGCTTTCTCCCGCTCTTATCGCGCCCAATTCCGCGAGAGCCCGTCGGAAACGCGCAAACGGCTTCGGGCTGGCGGCTGAGCGCCTGCCGACAGACTCTGTCCTACAGCAAAGAAATCCGCGGCGCGGGATTGATCTTCCTTACTGTTTCTGAGATATTGACTGAACAGACATTCAATAAGAATCGCATATTCTATTGTAAAACAGTCTGTTGAAGCGATATCTGAAATTTGCACGGGAGGCGATCATGGCTGCGAAACGGGAAGAGATCGAGATGGAAGAGAGCCCTTCCGCTATCGAGGCGATTGCCGAGAAGCATCTGGTGCAGCCCTGGCCGGTGGCCGGCTCGATCGGCGCGGAAGCGCGCGGCCTGATCGAAAGCGGCGACGGCATCTATGTTACCGACAGCGCCGGCCGTCAGCTGATCGATGGGCCTGCGGGCATGTGGTGCGTCAATGTCGGCCATCGCAACAAGGAGCTGGCGCAGGTCATGTTCGATCAGGCGATGGCGCTTTCCTACAATTCGCCGTGGTATACTACCAACGAGCCGTCGGCACTCTTGGCCGAGCGGCTGGCGGGCCATGCGCCTGAGGGGATGAACCACGTGTTCTACACGACCGGCGGCTCTTCGGCGGTCGAGACGGCCTTCCGCTTCCTGCAGTTCTACAACAATGTCCGGGGACGCCCGGAGAAGAAGCTGATCGTCAGCCGCGAGGGTGCCTATCACGGCTCGACCTATCTCGCCGCCTCGATGAATGGCCGGCCGCGCGACCAGGACTGGATGGACAGCGCCAGGGAGCTGGTGATCAAGCTCTCCTGCCCCAATCCGTTCCGCCGACCGAAAGGCATGACGGTGGAAGCCTTCACCGATTTCCTGATCGACGAATTCCGCGCCACCATCGAAAAAGTTGGCGCCGAGAGTATCGGCGCCTTCATCGGCGAGCCGATCATGGCCTCGGGCGGCGTGATCGTGCCGCCGCCGGGCTATCTGCCGCGCATGCGGGCGCTCTGCACCGAACATGATATTCTCTATATCTCCGACGAAGTGGTAACGGCTTTCGGCCGGCTCGGGCATGTCTTCGCCTCGAAGGATGAGTTCGGTATCGAGCCGGATATGATCACCTTCGCTAAGGGCGTGACATCAGGTTATTTCCCGCTCGGCGGCGTGATGATCCGCTCAAGGCTGTTCGAGGAACTGCGCCAGTCCAACCATCCGGATGCGATGTTTGCGCATGGTCTGACCTATTCCAGCCATCCGATCGGCTGCGCGGTGGCGCTGAAGAATCTCGATATGCTGGAAAACGGATTGCTGGAGCGGACTCGGACGATTGCGCCGCATTTCCAGGGCCGGCTTAAGGCGCTGGAAGACTTGCCGCTGGTGGGCGAGGTGCGCGGTGTCGGCCTGATGGCGAGCATCGAATGCGTCGCCGACCATGTCAGCAACAATCCATTGGCGCTCGATCTTGAAGTCGGCAAACGCATCGACAAGCATTGTCAGGAGCTTGGGCTCCTGGTGCGGCCGCTGATCAACATGTGCGTCATGAGCCCGCCGCTGACGATTTCCGAAAGCCAGATCGATCAGATGGCCGACATCCTGCACAAGAGCATCGTCATGACGCAGGATGAGCTCAGCCGTGAGGGGCTTTGGAAGGGCTGACCATTCTACTCTTCTTCGAGTGGCCGCGGGACAGGCGAGGCGCGGCGAATATTCGCCAGCCATCGCCGCAGCACTGGCGCACCGATCAACAGGTAGAATCCGAATAGCCAGTTGGCGATCGGCGTCAGATAGAGGTGAGCCGGAATCGGGATCGGTATCTCCAGCGCGCGTGGCTGTGTCTGAAATAGGAAATCCATGAGATAGATTGTTTCGCGCATCGCTGTGACGAGCACATAGGCGCCTGTGGCGCTGAAGACGATGGCTTGTAGGTCGTCGAATTTCAACGGCGTTTCGGCAAAAGTCTCGTTCGATTTCGGCGTCATGTGATCCACAATGGCTTCTGCGAGCCAGTAGATCAGCATCAGGGGAATAAACAGCAGGGTCCCCGCAGTAATGAAAGACCAGCGCACTGTCGTTCCCGCCGACACGTCGATCAGGCGCATGATCAATTCGAGGGCAAGCAACAGCATCAAAGTTTTGACGAGAACGACAAGGCCGGATCGAATTGTCATCATTTGCAAATATCCATTTCCTGCAAACTATTGGTGTGGACCATAGCAGCGCAAACCTATCGGTCAATCCGCTTGGCTGGACGGCTGGCTGACGATAAGGATTTGCGGCGTATCAACAGAGAAGTTCCGCAATGCAGCATCAATCCATTTCGCTTTCCGGCGAACTGACGGCCGAAGGCCATATCCTCACCCAGCGTGTCTATTACGAAGACACGGATTTCTCCGGCGTCGTCTATCACGCCCGCTACCTGCATTTTCTCGAGCGCGGCCGCACCGATTTCCTGCGCTGCCTCGGCATCGATCAGAGCAAGGTGTCGAGGGGAGAGGAAAGCCTTGTCTTCGTCGTGCATCGCATGGAGATCGATTTCAAACAGCCGGCGCGCATGGACGACGTACTGACGATCCGCACCGTGACGGAGAAGGCCGCCGGCGCCAAGCTGATCCTCGACCAGGAAATCCGCCGCGATGGGACATTGCTGATCGCCGCGCGCGTCATCGTCGCAGTCATCAATGGCCGTGGCCGGCCGCAGCGGCTGCCGGCGCCGCTGGTTGCCCAGTTCTCTGCTTTTGGCGCTCAATCGCCCGCCTGAGCAGGCGTGTTCCGTTGGGAACAGCAGGACGGTCCGATCTGTGCGAAAACCATCTCAAGTTAAGTGCGACCGTTTTGAGATGGGATGGCGGTGATGGACAGGTTCTTTGTCGGCTTGGTTGCTGCAGCAGGTGCTGCGTTTGCGGCTCTCGGCCCCGCCGGAAGTGACCTGACCACCGCCGCCACCCCGTCCTCACAGGACACTGCCAATTCGGTCCGGCTCGCCTGGAGGACGGACGCCTCCACGCCTGGATGCCGGGTGGAAATGCGCTGGCGGCGCGATTATTCCGGCCAGCCCTATCTGAACAAAGTCCGCATCTGCGCTTGATCCCCGTTCACAAAGCGCAGATCGCCCTGAAGCCCGGTCCGCCCGCCCTGCTGGACCGGGCTTCCTCTTTGCCCTCATCAACTCGTTCCGTCTGGCAAGTCACCCCGCGTAAAATCGCCGGATTGTATTCTTCGATGTTCACCGCAATGGTTGAAATGCGATGCTCGTCGCGTTATGCTCCAAGCGCGCGCCACCGTTATTTTTCCGTCGAGAGCGCTTTGTAGAAGCCTCTCCCGAAGGTGAGTGCGGCAATTGTGGGTATGTCTGCTGGAAATCACGAGAGGGGATTAATCTCATGGCGACGAAAAAGCGCTTTCGCAATTGCGTATCGACAGGCCTTGCAGCCATGCTGGCGGCGGCCACGCTGGTTGCTCCCGTCAATCTGAACGCTGCTCCACACGATGTCGGCAAGCGGCCGCCGGGACAGTTCGATTATTATGTCCTGGCGCTGTCGTGGGAGCCCGGCTTCTGTGCCACGAACCATGGGCACCAGAAGGAGTGCAGTTCTCCGAAGGGCTTTGTCCTGCATGGGCTCTGGCCGCAGATGGAAGGCGGGGCATATCCGACCTCCTGCAGCCAAACAGCCCTCAGCGATGCTGAGCACGAACAATGGGCTGACATCTATGCCGACCCATCGCTGATCGATCACGAATGGCCCAAGCATGGTACGTGTTCCGGTCTGTCGCCCTCCGATTATTTCAAATTGTCGGAGGCCGACGTGAAGGCCGTCGTGATTCCCGATGAATTCCGTGCCCCCAAAAAGCTCAAGAAGGGTGACTCTGCGGAGATCAAGAAAGCCTTTATCGCCGCCAATCCAGGCATGACCGCTGCGGGACTATCGGTTGTGGCCAAGAAAAAAACCGTCGTCGAACTCGATATCTGCGTCACCAAAGAGGCTAAGTTTCGGCCCTGTTCATGATCGAGCCTGGGCGACTTGTGCCTCCAAGCCTGGTTGCCGGGTGGAAATGCGGTGGCGGCGCGATTATTCCGGCAAGCCCTATCTGAACAAAGTCCGCACCTGCGCTCGATTCCTGTTCGCAAAGCGCAGATCGCCCGGAAGCCCCGCCCGCCCTGCAGGACCAGGCTTCTTCTTTGGCGCGAGTAAGTTGGTTGGTGTGCAGGATCGTGCTTGCCGGCCCAATGAGATGGGCTTTCAAGTCAGGCGGACTGCGGAGACAAAAGACGGGCGGCGGTAAAGTGGTCGGTGATCAGCGTATCGATGACACCGATTCGCAATGCGCCGGCGATCGCTTCCGTCTTCTTGGCCCCGCCGGCCACCGCGATAACGCGCTTCACATGGGACAGGTCTTCCATAGGTAACCCGACCACGCGCTCGTCCAGCGGCGTCTTCACCGATTTCCCATGTCTGTCAAAGAACCGCAGCGAAATGTCGCCGACCGCACCGGCCTCGGCAAGATCGGCCAGTTCGCGCTGGGAGAAGATGTTTCCCGAACGCGTCAGCAGTTCCGACGGCTCGACGGCGCCGATGCCAACGATCGCGAGGCTGATGCTGCTGAAGAGGTCCATGGTCTCACGCACATAGGGATCGGATGTCATCAGCAGTTTGGCTTCCCGGGACGTGGTCACGCCCTGCACCGGCAGCAGCTTCGGCTCCGCCCCGGTGAGCTTCGCAAGTCTCGTCGTCAGCTGTGTCGCATGGGTCTGCACGGAGGGGTCGCCCATGCCCCCCAGCGTCTGAACGACATATTTCGCCTGCGCGCTCTTCTGCGGATGAATGTTCTCGACCATCTTGAAAATGGTCTGGCTCCAGCTCGAAACGCCGATGATCTCGCCGGGAACGAGCGTCATTTCCAGGAGATGGGCTCCGGCTTCGCCGATGCGCGCCATGATCGCGCCATCGCGATCTTCCGAACATTCGACGACGATCGCCTCGGGGAGATTGAAGCGYTCGCGAAGACCGTTTTCAAGGTCGATGAAGGTGCCGGCGGGAGGAATGACGCTGGTGCGGACGATGTCTTCCGCTTCGGCCTTTTTCAGCATGCGGGAGACTGTGGCCTGGGAGAGATGCAGGTGTTCGGCGATCTCCGCCTGACGTTTGTGCTCGATATGATACATCTGAGCGACGCGAGCAATCAGGCGCAGTTCGTTCAGACGACTCATACATTCCCCCGACTGAATTTTTATTCACTCTTAGTCCCAGCGCGCACAAACGTCGAGCGATCAATTGCATCGTACCAAGTGTCGAGTTTTCTCGATTGTTCGCTGTCCTCAGGCCCGATTTCGACGCCGTTTCTCGGCAACCTGGCAATGGCGTCCATGCTCTCCCAGATCCCCAGCGACAGGCCGGCGAGATAAGCCGCTCCCAGGGCCGAGACTTCGGGTGCCTCGCGCTGGATGACAGGATGCCGCAGCACGTCGGCCACGCATTGCATGAGGAAACGGTTCTGGCTCGGCCCGCCGTCGACATAGAGTGCGCCAAAGCCATGGCCGAACTGGCTCTGCATCGCGGCGAAGACATCCCTCACCTGGAAGGCGATCGAGTCGGTGACGGCGCGTGCCATCTGCGCCCGCGTGGTGCTGAAATTGATCTGCGAAAACAGTGCTCTTGCATCCGAATTCCAATAGGGAGCACCGAGGCCGACGAATGCCGGCACGAATCCCGGGCCATCGGGTTCAGCCGTGGCCGCGAGTTCGACCAGGGAAGCGACATCCGGCAGGCCCAATATCTCGGCCATCCATGGAAGGCTCGCGGCTGAAACCAGGATGTTGCCTTCGAAGGCGAATGTCGGCTTGCCGTTGATCCGCCAGGCCACCGTGGTGGTGATGCCTTTCTGCGGAGCGATGAAGCTGGGCAACGTCGTCATAACAGACGAGCCGGTGCCGAAGGTGATCTTTCCGTCGCCGGTGTTGAAGGCGCCGTGACCGAACAGTGCCGCGTGGCTGTCGCCGATCGCCGAACGGATCGGCGTGCCATTGGGCACGCCGGGTACATTCAGCGTTGTGCCAAAATCGGCGGCGCTGTCCAGCACCAGGGGAAGCGCATCCTTGTTCACGTCGAAAAGCGCACACAGCTCGTCGCTCCAGACCTGGGCATTGAGGTCGAAGAGCTGGCTTCTTGCTGCATTGGACGCGTCGCAAACGTGCTGCCTGCCCGCGGTCAGACAATGTATCAGCCAGCTGTCGATCGTGCCCAATCGCAGCTTGCGGCCTTTTGGCGCCTGTTCGAGCAGCCAGCGCATCTTCGGGCCGGGAAACATCGGATCAAGCGGCAGCCCGGTGAGCATCTGCACGCGCGGCTGATGGCCTGCATCGATCAACCGGGTGCAATCCGCCGCGGTTCGGCGGCACTGCCAGCTCAAGACCGGGCCGAGCGCTTCTCCCGTCTCGGCATCCCAGATCGTCACCGATTCCCGCTGGTTGGAGATGGCGACGGCTTCGACCACGGCGTCCGGCTTCGCTGCCAGACAGGCCTGGATCGCCTCGCAGACCGATTCCCAGATCCTCTTCGGGTCTTGCTCGACCCAGCCGGGTTGGGGATAGGAAATGCCGACCGGTGACGATCCGCGCGCCAGCAGCTCTCCCGTGGTGGATACCAACAGCGCCTTGGAATTGGTCGTGCCTTGATCGATTGCGAGAATGGCTCGCATGAATTTTCTCCTCCAACGCGTGAGGGCGCGAATGAACGCGCCCCGTCAGTCCGCTAAAGCGCGTCCGCATATTTATGGATCAGGTGACGCGCTTTATCTGTTTGTTTTTGCGCATGTCGTTGTCCCGAAACCGGGGGGCCACTTTCGGGCGACATGCGCGGCAATCCATTTTCACTTGCGCCTGATCAGTTCGGCGGCGGCGTCCGCAATCGACGCCGGAGCCATGCCGAATTCATCAAGCAGGAATTCTGCGGACCCGGTCGGCGCAAAGATACCCGGCACGCCGAGGCGTTTCATCGGCACCGGCACATTGTCCACGACAACTTCCGCCACGGCGGAGCCGAGACCGCCAAAGATCGAGTGTTCCTCAGCCGTCAGGATCGCGCCGGTCTCGTTTGCGGCCGCGATGATTGCGGCTTCATCGATCGGCCGGACGGTAGCCATGTTGAGGACGCGGGCTTCGATGCCGCGCTGCGCCAGGATCTCGGCAGCCTTGAGGATCCGATGCGTCAACGTGCCGTTGGCGATCAAGGTCACGTCGGAGCCTTGGCGAAGGAGGTTGGCCTTGCCGACCTCGAACCTGTGTCCTTGCGGGAGCAGGTCCGGGACGCCGACGCGAGAGAGGCGAAGGAAGCAGGGGCCGGCATAGCTCGCGGCCCATTCGATGGCTGCAGCGGTCTCGATCCGGTCACAGGGCGCGATCACCGGCAGATTGGGAAGGACGCGGGTCCAGGCGAAGTCTTCGATGGAATGATGCGTCGGTCCAAGCTCGCCATAGGCCATGCCGGAGGATATGCCGACAAGCTTCACATTGGCATTCGAATAGGAAATATCGGCCTTGATCTGTTCGAGCGAACGGCCCGTCAGGAAGGGGGCCGCGCCGCACACGAAAGGCAGCATACCGCCATTGGCGAGACCGGCGCCGACGCCGACCATGTTCTGCTCGGCAATACCGACATTGACCAGGCGTTCGGGAAACCGGGCCTTGAAGCCGGTTAGTTTCGACGAGCCGACGGAGTCGTTGCACACGGCGACGACCTTGTTGTTCTCGGCCGCCAGTCGCTCCAGGGTCGCGGCGAAAGCGTCACGGCAGTCATGAAGACCCTCTGCAGGAACATGCGCGTTCATCAAATCGCCTCCGAAAGTTCTGCGACAGCAATCTCGTATTGTTCCTTGCTCGGCACTTTGTGATGCCATTCGACACGGTCCTGCATGAAGCTGATGCCGTGCCCTTTGTTTGTGTGAGCGACGATGCAATGCGGCCGGGAGGTGCGCGTTTCGAGCGCCGGAACCACTTCGGCCATTTCATTGCCGTTGATCTCGGTCACGTCCCAGCCGAAGGCCTCGAGCTTCGGACGAAGCGGCGCCAGATCGTTGGTTTCCGCCAGTGCCGCGCCCTGCTGGAAGCGGTTATGGTCGACGATCAGCGTCAGATTGTCCAACTTGAATTGACTGGCAGCCATGATGGCTTCCCAGTTGGAGCCTTCCTGCATCTCGCCGTCGCCAGTCATGACATAGGTGTGATAGGCAGCGCCCGAAAGCTTCGCCGCTTTCGCCATGCCCACGGCGACGGGCAGGCCATGCCCGAGCGGGCCGGTATTGGTTTCGACGCCCGGCACCTTGTTGCAGTTCGGATGACCGTTGAGCCGGGAATGGGGCTTGAGGAAGGTCGAGATTTCCTCTTCCGGAATGAAGCCGCGCTTGGCGAGCGTCACGTAGAGGGCGCAGGCCGTGTGGCCCTTGGAGAGAACGAAGCGGTCGCGCCCGGGAAGACGCGGCTCTTTCGGGTCGATCCTGAGGACGCGGAAATAGAGCGCGGTCATGATGTCGATCGCCGACATTTCCCCGCCGATATGGCCCGCGCCCGCTTCGAACACCGCCTGAAGATCACGCAAACGGATTTGCCGTGCTGTGCGCTTAAGCTCCTCCAGTTCCATATTTCCGCTCCTGCATATTTATTCAGTATGTTATATTTTTGCGAGAAACGTGCATTAGTCAAGTCCCTCGTCAATATTTTGCGTTGCGAGCCGGGCATTTACCGGTGGCCGATTTTTGATTGACAGTCCAAATCGGACCTGTTAGTGCATTTTCCGGCAGATGTGAATAAATATTCTAAACTGCCGCCTTATTCAGGATAGCCGAGCTACGGGAGGAACCATGGCAGCGGTTAGCGTCAATGAACAAGCACAGGTGACAAAGAGAAAGCCGCTGGCCTGGCTGCGTGGAGCGACCGGCCCGCTGATCGGCTTGATCGCGCTGTGCCTGTTCCTGAGCGTTGCAACGGACAAATTCCTCTCCGTCCACAATGGCCTCAACATTCTCGATCAGATTACCGTCCTCGGCATCATGGCCGTCGGCATGACATTCGTGATCCTGATCGGCGGCATCGATCTGTCCGTCGGCTCGGTGATCGCGCTGTCGATGATGGTGATGGGCTGGACGGCGAATGTCGCCGGATTTCCCATGGGTGTCGGCATGGCCGTGGCGCTCGTCGCCTCGGCCGTCAGCGGTCTGATTGTCGGAATCATGATCACCCAGTTCCGCGTGCCGGCCTTTATCGCGACACTGGCGATGATGTCGGCGGCGCGTGGCGTTGCTTCGATGATCACCGACGGCCAGCAGATCGTCGGCTTTCCGGACTGGTTCATGATGCTGGCTATCGACCGGCATTTCGGCGTGCTGACGGCGACCGTTTTTCTGATGCTTGTCGTTCTCCTGGTCGCCTGGCTGTTTCTGAGATTTCGCGCCGAAGGGCGGATGCTCTATGCCGTAGGTGGCAATCCCGAAGTCGCCCGTCTCGCCGGCATCAACGTCCAGCGCGTGACAATCTCAGTCTATATCGTCTGCGCTGTCCTGGCCGGACTTGCAGGCATCGTTCTGGCGGCTCGGCTGGACTCGGTTCAGCCTTCCAGCGGCCTCGGCTATGAACTCGACACCATTGCGGCTGTCGTCATCGGCGGAACGTCGCTGACCGGCGGGTCCGGTGGCATCGGCGGCACGCTGATCGGCGTGCTGATCATAGGTGTCCTGCGCAACGGTCTCAATCTCCTCAATGTCTCTCCCTTCCTGCAGCAGGTGATCATCGGCATCGTCATCGTGCTCGCCGTCGGTGCTGAAACGCTGCGCAAGCGGAGATCCTGAGATTACGGGGCTCCGCCAGCCCCTTCGAAGAATTCCTCTCCATGACGGAGCGGATAGTGGCCCGGGACGGAGGGAATAGCCCCCGGGATAGTTCAAACCAACGGAGGAAAAAATGAAATTCGCGCGTGTTCTCCTGGCTTCGGCGGCCGTACTGGCCCTCTCGCTCAACGCTGTGCAGGCAAAGGAAGTCAAGAAGCTCGGCCTCGCGGTCGCCAACCTGCAGGCCAATTTCTTCAACCAGATCAAGCAGGCCGTCGAAGACGAGGGCAAGAAGCGTGGCATCGAAGTCGTCACCGTCGATGCCAAGGGTGACGGCCCGACCCAGGTCAACCAGATCCAGGACCTGTTGACGCAGAACATCGATGCCCTGATCTACATCCCCGCTGGTGCGGCTGCCGCAACCGTTCCGGTCAAGCTCGCCCGCACCGCCGGCATCCCGGTGGTCAATGTCGACCGTAACGCCGATGGCGCTCCCGGCGACACCTTCCTGGCGACCGATTCCGTGACCTCGGCCAAGGCGATCTGCAAGTACATCATCGACAAGGCCGGCAATAAGGGCAAGATGGTCATCATCCATGGCCAGAAGGGCACGACGCCGGAAGTCGACCGCAGCAAGGGTTGTGGCGAAGTGATTGCCGCCAATCCGGGCGTCAAGGTCGTCGCCGAACAATATTCGCAGATCTGGAGCCAGGACGAGGGTTTCCAGATCATGCAGAACATGCTGCAGGCAAACCCGGACGTGACCATCGTCTTTGCTGAAGCCGATGCGCTCGCCCTCGGCGCCGCCCAGGCGATCAAGGTGGCCAACCCGTCGCAGAAGATTGCCCTCGGCGGTTTTGACGGCGACACTGCGGCACTCAAGGCGCTGAAGAACGGCGTCTTCGACGTGACGGCAACGCAGCAGACCCAGAAGATGGGCCGCGACGCCGTTGCCAATGCCGTCAAGATCGTCGCCGGTGAGAAGGTTCCGCCGATCCAGTTGATGGACGCGACGCTGACCACCAAGGATAATGTCGACGGCTTCATCGCCAACCATCCCTGATCGGCTACGGGAGATACGTTATGGCTGAGCCTGTTCTCACACTCCGGGGCATTAGCAAGCGCTACGGCAACCTGGACGTGGTCAAGAAAGTCGATCTTGACATTTACGCCGGAGAAGTCGTCGCACTTCTCGGCGAAAATGGAGCAGGCAAATCCACCCTGTCGGGAATCATTGCGGGCTCCCGCGATCCGTCCGAGGGAACAATGACCTGGTTGGGGCAGAACTATGCCCCGACCTCTCCAAGAGAGGCAATCGACAAGGGGATCGTGCTGATCCACCAGGAGCTTCAGCTTCTGCCTGAGCTTTCGATTGCTGAGAATGTCTTCATTGGCCGCTGGCCGATGAAGAATGGCGTGCTGGACCGGGCGACCATGGTGCGGCGGGCGCAGGAGCAGCTCGCCCGCCTGAACCTTCATATTCCGGCAACGCGCAAGGTCGCCGGGCTTTCGACCGCCAATCAACAGCTGATCGAGATTGCCAAGGCGCTCGCCTTGAACGCCAGGCTGCTGATCCTGGACGAGCCGACGGCAGCCCTTGGCGGTGCCGAGACGGAAGCGCTGTTCGAGCAGGTGCGCAAGCTGAAATCCGAAGGCGTGGGGATCATCTATATCTCGCACCGCATGGAAGAGATAAAGCAGATCACCGACCGCATCGTGGTGCTGCGCGACGGCGAGCGCGTCAATGAATTTGCCGATAGCGCCACCCCGGTCCGCAGGATTGTTGAGAGCATGGTCGGGCGGCCGCTCGACCGGATGTTCCCCGCACTCCCCGTGCCGCAGGATCGGCCTGTCTTGGAAGTGATCGGCCTGTCGTCCCCGGAAAAGTCCTTCAATGACATTTCTTTCAACGTCAAAGCTGGGGAAATTCTCGGTATTGCCGGCCTGATCGGTGCGGGCCGCACCGAACTGGTTCGAGCGATGACCGGAGCCGATCCGATCAGCGCCGGCCGCGTGCTGCTCGAAGGCAGGGAATTGAAGCTGAAAAGCCCCGCTGACGCCATCTCGCACGGCATCGTCATGGTGCCCGAGGACCGAAAGCTGCAGGGGCTGATCGTCTCGCACCAGATCGGCGAGAATCTTGCCTATGCCAATCTCGACCAGGTTGGCCGCCGCTGGATCACCGCGGAGGCGAAACGCCGGTTCGCCGACAAAGCCATCGCCAAATTCGGCGTCAAGGGCCGTGCCGGTCAGCCGGCGTCGGACCTGTCGGGCGGCAATCAGCAGAAGGTGGTGATCGCCAAGTGGCTGATGCGCGATCCCAAGGTCGTCGTGCTCGATGAACCGACGCGCGGCATCGACGTCGGCGCGCGTGCCGGCATCTATGACATTATCGTCAACCTGGCCAAAAGCGGCGTGGCGGTGATCGTCGTCAGCTCGGACCTGGAAGAGGTCCTGGGTATTTCGAACCGTATTCTCGTGCTGGCGCAAGGCAAGCAGGCCGGTATTCTCGACCGCGCCGAGGCAAACGACGTGTCCGTCATGGAACTAGCGACAATCTGATGCAATGAAAGGAACGAGTGGTGGCCGAAATCACGCTCAACGCCCCGAAACTTTTCGATCTCTCCGGCAATGTGGCGCTCGTCACCGGTGCCGGCAGCGGCATCGGCCAGCGCATTGCCATGGGCCTTGCCCAATGTGGAGCCGACGTTGCGCTCATGGATCGCCGCACCGATGACGGCCTGGCGCAAACCGCCGGCTTTATCGCCAAGGCGGGCAGGAAATCCGTGCAGATCGCCGCCGACGTGACCAGCAAGGCCGCATTGGCCGATGCGATCAGCCGCACGGAGGCTGACCTCGGTGCGCTGTCGCTTGCCGTCAATGCCGCGGGCATCGCCAATGCCAATCCGGCCGAGGACATGGAAGAAGACCAATATCAGACCCTGATGGACATCAACCTCAAGGGCGTCTTCCTCTCCTGCCAGGCGGAAGCGCGGGCGATGCTGAAGCACGGCAAGGGTTCGATCGTCAACATCGCCTCCATGTCGGGCGTGATCGTCAATCGTGGCCTGAGCCAGTGCCATTACAACGCCTCGAAGGCCGGCGTCATTCACCTGTCGAAGTCCATGGCGATGGAATGGGTGGGACGCGGCATCCGCGTCAACACCATCTCGCCCGGCTATACCGCGACGCCGATGAACACGCGGCCGGAAATGGTGCACCAGACCAAGCAGTTTGAAGAACAGACGCCGATGCAGCGGATGGCCAATGTCGACGAGATGGTCGGTCCCGCGGTGTTCCTCCTGTCCGACGCCGCGAGTTTTGTCACCGGTGTCGACCTGCTGGTCGACGGCGGGTTCTGCTGCTGGTGATCGCCGCGCGCCGGAAGCGCGTTGCCGGAAACTGGAAATGAATGGCCTCTCATTCTCCCTAGCAGAGGTCATGGCGATGACGACCAAGGCGGACCGCTCTGATTGCAGCGTGGTCGTCATCCCCCTTTCAAGCTGATCGGCGGAGGCTGAAAGCCGCCGATTGCGCCGGTGTTGTCGATGCCCTGAGCGCCTGGATCCGGGCGCTTGACCGGCACTATCAGCCACGTGCCGTCCAACGGTTCAATCAATCGAAAAGGAGAACGCAATGTCCCGCTTTGACGGAAAGACGGTGGTGATCACCGGTGCCAGCCGTGGAATTGGCGCGTCAATTGCCAGGCGCTTCGCCCGCGAGGGCGCGAATGTCGTGGTCTCGGCCAATGAAGACAGCGTTCATGGTGTCTCCGATGCGATCAAGGCGGACGGCGGCAAAAGCATCTCCTTCGTCGGCGATGTCACGGATGCCGGAAGCGTCGTTGCTCTCTACGACCGCGCGGAAGAGGCTTTCGGCGGCGTTGACGTCTCGATCCAGAATGCCGGCGTGATCACGATTGCCAGGTTGGAAGACATGACCGAGGCCGAATGGGACAAGGTCATGCTCGTCAACACCAAGGGCGTTTTCCTCTGCGCGCGCGAGGCAATCCTGCGCATGCGCAAGCATAAGCGGGGCGGGCGCATCATCAGCACCGCATCCGGCCAGGCGCGGCAAGGTTTTATTTTCACGCCGCACTATGCGGCTTCGAAAATGGGCGTGGTCGGGATCACCCAGAGCCTCTCCAAGGAAGTGGCAACCGAGAACATCACCGTCAACGCCTTCTGCCCCGGTATCATCGAAACCGACATGTGGGCCTATAACGACCAAGCCTGGGGCAAGCTGCTCGGTAATTATCAGCCGGGCGAGTTGATGAAGGAATGGGTGCAGAACATTCCGATGAAGCGCGCCGGGTCCGGCGACGACGTCGCGGGTCTGGTGACGTTCCTCGCCAGCGATGATGCCGCCTACATCACCGGGCAGACGATCAATGTCGATGGCGGCCTGATCATGTCGTGAATATTGTTGCGATCCGGAATGCTTTTGCGCATTCCGGACAATGGTTGGCGGATTCATTCTTGAAATCCGGTATGCGTCGCGCTTATGTTTCAGATGTTCTCAGGGCGGGGTGAGATTCCCCACCGGCGGTATCAGGACTTGTCCTGGAGCCCGCGAGCGCTTTCGCCGTCGAGGTGAAAGGTCAGCAGACCCGGTGAGATGCCGGGGCCGACGGTATAGTCCGGATGGAAGAGGACACGTGGCTATGCTCCTGACCGGGAGCAGTGTCGCTTGTTCGCCCAAGGGAAAATGGGCGCATCTTTCGATGTGCTGGACCGTGCCGCGAGGCACACCCTTGAAAGGCAGAAGAATGAGTTTTGCAAAAATCGAAGACGCGGTTCGCGCAATCGCTCGTGGCGAAATGGTCGTGGTCGTCGATGATCAGGATCGTGAAAACGAAGGCGATATCGTCGTCGCCTCGGAAGCGGTGACGCCGCAGCACATCGCTTTCATGATGAACCATGCGCGCGGTCTCGTCTGCGTCGCCATGCAGGGCGAACGGCTGGATGCCCTCGATATCCCTCTGATGGTCGCCAACAACACGGAATCGCTGAAGACCGCGTTTACGGTCTCCGTTGATTACATCCCCGGCACGACCACCGGGATTTCCGCTGCCGATCGGGCAGCGACGGTTCGCGCGCTGCTGGACGAGAAATCCCGACCGGAAGATTTTGCCCGGCCGGGGCACATTTTTCCGTTGCGCGCCCATCCCCAGGGTGTTGCCGCCCGTCCGGGCCACACCGAGGCGGCTGTCGAGCTGGCGCGGCTTGCCGGGTTGAAGCCATCCGGCGTCATATGCGAAGTGGCGAATGACGACGGTACGATGTCCCGGCTGCCGGATCTCGAGAAGTTCGCCGAGCGTCATAACCTGCTGCTCGTCACGATCGAAGACCTGATCGCCTATGTCGAGTTCAGCCAGGCGGCGTGAACGGATAGCGGTGTTGCTTGCGACTGGCTGCAGATAGGATGTGCAGCCAGTCGCTGACGCCGGGTTTTCCTTTGGAGGCCACAGCAAGCCTCATCTCAACCGTGGATGTTGTCGCAATATTGGCGACAGATTTGTCATTTATGGCGACAAATGCTATATCGGCAGAAACCGGTAAGGAGAGTCCCATTGCTTTCAACCCGCATCAACGCCCGCTTGTCTGGCCCTCTGGCCGCTTTCGTCGAACGGATGGTCGGCGCTGAGGGACTTTATGAAACGCCCAGCGAATATATCCGCGACCTGATCCGCCGCGATATGGAACGGCGTGGCGCCAACTCCGAACAGGAGGCCATCCTTGCCGGCTATCGCGATCTGGCTGCAGGCCGCGTCTTTGCCTCCAGCGGTGACTTTGATAGCGACATGAAGGCGCTGCAAGACCTTGAAGCCAAGGCCTCTGCATGAGCCGAATCCGTTTCCACCTCACGCGCCGCGCGGCCCTCGATCTGCGCGACATCCATCAACGTTCGCGCGAGCGGTGGGGTGAGAAAACGGCACGCGATTACATTGACAAGCTCTATGCCGTGATGGGTAGCCTGAAAGCCGATGACAGCCGTGCCAAACAGCGAGAAAAGAGATCGCTGCCTTTCTGCATGGTTCCTGCGGAAAGCCATTTCATCGTCTATGAGATGATCGGCAATGCTCCCGTCATCATCACTATTTTGCACCAGCGCCGCGATATTGAGTCCATTATCCGGGACTTCACACCTGCCTTTTTGGCCGAGATCGCTGCGTTGCGCCAAACCAGCACGGGTCAACCGTAATATTCCGTGCTGCAGGCAAAGCCGCGGCAACCTAATTGCGGTCGCCCGCCCGCCGAGGCGTTCACTCCTAGGGGCTCATTCCGGGGTCGTCGGCCGTCATTGCTGATCACTCTGAAGTCTAGGCCGCCCGGTCTTCCGGGGAGGGCACCTTCCTTGTTGCAAACCGGTCGGCATGATTGCCGCTCCGTCCCGCGCCGTGATCTCATGCGTTTGCTTCACAAGAATGCAAGCCGGGTGTATCGATTATCCAGTGGTGCTCCGCAGGCGTCTTGATGATGAATAGATCTCCTGGCGTGCTGAAGGCTTCGCAACGCCATGAATGGTGGGGAGGGGTATCTCGTGACCGACAATCCGACAGCGCCCGACAGCCCGGATCTGCAGCGGATTACGGCGACGATCGATTGGCTCGTGGCAGGCGCGAGATCGGCGGCAAAATCCGAAGATGTTCTCGCCGAACTCTGCAGCAAACTTGTCGATGCCGGCCTGCCGCTCGACCGTGTCGCGGTGTTTGTCCGCACCCTGCATCCGCTGCTGATGGGCCGCAGCTTTGTCTGGCGGCCGGGTGCTGCGGTCGTGGTCTCCGAAGCGGCCTATGCCGTGCTCGACGGCGACGAATTTCTCGATAGCCCCGTGGCGACGATCTACCGCGACGGCAAGAAAATCCGCCGCCATCTCGCCGATCCCGACTGCCCGGACGATTTCTCCCTGCTTGCCACTCTTCGCACCGAGGGCATTACCGACTATCTGGCACTGCCGCTTCTTTTCACCAATTCGGAAATTCACGTTGCGACCTTCGCCACGCAGCGCGTCGGCGGTTTTTCGGAACAGCAGATCGCCGTGCTCGAACGTCTTGCCTCGCCGCTGTCGCGTGTCGCCGAGGTGCGGGCGCTGCGTGCGACGGCGATCAGCCTGTTGAATGCTTATGTCGGGCGCGATGCGGGCGAGCGCATATTGTCCGGTCGCATACAACGCGGCGTTTCCGAAAAGATCCGGGCGGCGATCTGGCTGTCGGACATGCGCGGCTTCACCCGGCGCGCCGACTCCCAGCCGGCGGAGACGCTGCTCGGCCTGTTGAACCAGTTTTTCGACCGGATCGTTGCGCCCATCGAGGCGGAAGGCGGAGAAGTGTTGAAATTCATGGGCGATGGCGTGTTGGCGATTTTCCATATTACCGATCCCGCGATGGAAGCGGCCGCCTGCTCGCGGGCGCTACGCGCGGCGCTGACCGCCGAAGCAAACGTCAAAGCGCTGTCGGACGAGATTGTCGCCTCCGGTGGCGAGCCACTCCGGTTCGGCGTCGCCCTGCATGTCGGCGAGGCGCTCTATGGCAATATCGGCGCTGGCGCCCGCCTCGATTTCACCTGCATTGGACCCGCGGTCAACATGACCGCGCGGTTGGAAAAAATCGCCGCGCGGGAAGGGCGGGTGATCGTCGCTTCAAGCGACTTTGCGGCTGAAGCGCCTGGGCGATTCGAGGCGATTGGTGAATTCGAGCTGGCTGGCTTTCGCGAACCGCAGAGGGTTTTCGTCCCACATGCTCTGTCTGCAGAAGATGGTCCGATGCCGGTTTGAGATTTTCAGGCCTTTCTACGCCGCTCGGCGATCCCGATCCATGCGAGCCGGTCGCATCCCGTTGCCCGAATGACAAGGGTGGCAATCCCGGCGCTTTTCTCTATTCTGTCGCCCGAAGCAAGGAGTTGAGCCCATGCCACATCCGTGCAGCCACTTGTCCACAATACGCGATGTCACGCCAAAGACCCTTGGATGCGAGGAATGTCTGGAGGCTGGTGAAATGTGGTTCCACTTGCGCCTCTGCCGCGAATGCGGCCATGTCGGATGCTGCGATCAATCGCCGGGTAAACATGCGACCAAGCATTTCCATGAAACGGGACATCCCATCATCGAAGGCTACGATCCGCCGGAGGGTTGGGGCTGGTGCTTCGTCGATCAGACCATGGTCGAACTTCCCGACCAGACGCCGCAGCGCGGCCCTATTCCGCGTTACTACTGAGGCGACGATAAGCGCAAACGGACATTCGGAGAACGCATGGCAGAGCCAGGTTCACGCGACTATCAGATGTTTCCGGTGTTCACCGCGCACCAGATCGAGACAGCCAGGCGCTTCGCCAATGGCGAGCCCAGGCATTTCGATGCCGGCGAAATGATCTATGACGTTGGCGATGGACCGGTTCCTGCCTGGCTTGTCCTGCAAGGATCGATGGATGTCTTCCGTCACGACGGGCTGTCCCATGCCGCGGCGATCACCGCGCACCGGCCAGGCCAGATCTCGGGCGAAGTCAACCAGCTTTCGGGCCGGCCGGCACTGACCGGCGCCCGTGCCGGTGGGGATGGCTGCACGGCCGTGGCTTTCGATGCCGCACATCTCAGGGCCCTGGTCATCGCTTCAGCCGATGTCGGCGAAATCGTCATGCGGGCTTTCATCTTGCGGCGGGTGGCGCTGATCAGCGCCGGCACCGCTGGTTCGGTGCTGATCGGAGCGCCGGGCAGCCCCGCACTTTCCCGCCTTCAGGGATTCCTGGCCCGCAACGCCTATCCCTACACTGTCCTGGACGCATCTTCCGATGAAGAAGGCCGGGCCTTGATCGAGCGGTTGGGCATCCAATCGTCCGAACTGCCGCTGATGGTCTGCCCCAATGGCACCGTGCTGAAACACCCGTCCGACGTCGAGGCTGCACGCTGCCTGGGCATGACCCCGGACCTCACACCGGGCAAGATCTACGACGTCGCCGTCGTCGGTGCCGGGCCGGCCGGACTGGCCGCAGCCGTTTATGCCGCCTCGGAAGGGCTCGAGGTCACCGTCATCGACGAGCGTTCCGTCGGCGGACAGGCCGGTGCTTCGGCGCGGATCGAAAACTATCTCGGATTCCCGACTGGCATTTCCGGCCAGGCGCTTGCCGGCCGTGCCTATAACCAGGCGCTGAAGTTCGGTGCGGAAATCGCCCTGCCGATCGAGGTCACCGGCCTTTCGCCTGCCGTCAACGCGGCCGGTCCGCACATTTTGCAGCTTGCAGGAGATCGGACAATCACGGCCCGCATCATCGTCGTCGCCTCCGGCGCCCGCTACCGGCGGCCGGATGTCGCCAATATCGGGGCGCTGGAAGGCAATGGCATTTCCTATTGGGCGTCCTCGATCGAGGCGAGGCTCTGTGCTGGCGAAGACATCGTGCTCGTCGGTGGCGGCAATTCGGCCGGCCAGGCCATCGCGTTCCTGGCGCCGCAGGTCAACCGGCTGCACCTGGTGGTCCGGCGTCCGCTCGAAGCGACGATGTCGCGCTATCTGATCGATCGCATTGGCGCCCTGCCAAATGTCGAATTGCATACGAGCTGTGATGTGCAGGCAGTCGAAGGCGACCAGACCACCGGACTGTCCGCCGCGATCCTGCGCAACCGGCAGACCGGGACGGACAAGCGCGTGCCGCTGCGCCACATGTTCCTGTTCATCGGCGCCGACCCGAACGCTGCCTGGATTCGCGACCACGTCGAGACCGATGACAAGGGCTTTATCCTGACGGGCGCGCCGTTCCGCCGGCCGGATTATGCCCGGGCGCCTTTGCCGCTGGAAACCTCCGTGGCGAATGTCTTCGCCATCGGCGATGTCCGCGCCGGGTCAACAAAGCGGGTTGCTGCGGCTGTGGGGGAGGGGGCGGCAGTGGTGGCGCAAATTCATGCGGCGTTGCAAATTATGAGCGGTCTGGAAGGGAGCCGGAATGCAGCGGAGGCTCGTTCGTAGGGCATGAATAGTGCGCGATATATTGAGCGATTGTTTTTTGTTGCTGGCGCGGATGAAGCGCTTGGCACCCTTTCATGATGTCAAACAAGGCGCTGCGCTGGCGGCACAAATCCGCGCGGGAATTGCCGTCAAGCGGCGTTCCCGTGTGCCGCTGCCGCATGCGGCAGGATAAACGCAGCCAATCCTCAATGATCGCCTCCAGTGATGGAGGCGCAATCTCGATATTGCGGGCAAAGGCTTCCCATTGTTGTATTTTGGCCGGATCAGTCGCGAACTCCCGGCTCAGACCGTCCGGGACAGTGTTTGGAATTTCCGTTTTCCGCCGCTCGAATGTCGCGGCAATTGCCCTGACGAGATCGTTGCCGGTGCATTCATGCGTCTTCGACAGCATCCAGATATCGTAATAATCCTTCATGCGCGTATTGGCGCGCCCGAGCAGCACCATCGCCTGAAATTTCTCGGCGATGACCGTTTCCTTGGCATAGGCCCGAAGATGCGGCGAAGGTAGGTCGAGCAGGACAGGCAAATCAATCTCTTGCACGCCCGGTTCGGTGGCGTCGCCAAACCCGATATCGATCGACACCTTGATCCGCGTCTTGCCAAGGAAGGCGGTCGTTTGCAGTCGCAGGCCGCCATATTCCAGTTCTTCACGGATTTGGTTCACGTTCAGCGCTTTGCTATCGAACATGACACCATCATCAAGCTCGATGGCACATATTCCCCGGAAGATGCCGAGCAGCGCCTCCGGTGCCGCATCGCCGAATCCAAGCAGATCCAGATCGCGCGTAGGGCGGAATGCGTTCTCAAACCATGTCGTCATCAACACCGCGCCCTTGAGCACGAACCGGTCCCGGTAGTCGGTCGTGCTCAGGCGATAAAGCAAACGCTCCAGCACATAGCGGACCAGCAACAGCTCAAAGGGCTGATTGCGCTCCCGTGCGACGACACGTAGACGGTCGAGCACCGATGCTGTCATGTTGGTAATGGGCTTAGACATTGGCGGTCATGGCATCGAGATAGGGTTCAATGGTTTTCCAGATGCCGGCCTCGGATGCGAATTTGGCGATGTCAGAGGGGCTGGCCTTGCGTGTTCGCAGGCCCTCACGCAGGCCTTCAATGGCGAGGTTGAGACCGGGGCTTTGCTTATAGCGTGTCCCGGTGCTCGCCCGATAGCGGAACATGTCAACAATGGTCTTGGCGGGATCGTAAACGCGCACTGTTACGCCTTCGATCTCGTGAGTCTCAATGCCCGCGTTCAGCACCTTGGGGCCGAAGCGTACGAACTGCAGCGGCGGATCGCTGACCACCGGTTTCCAGTCCTTCGGCCCGATAGCCATCCAGATGCGGGATGAGATCGTGTCCGTCAGTTCATGATAGGCGAGGGCGGAGGTGAGGCAAATCACGCCCTTGGGCACGCGCTTGGCGGCTTCGGCAATGGAGTGGTGGGTGTCGAATTCCGCTCCCGGCAGTTGATAGAGCCCGCGGCCGAGCCGAAGGACAAGGCCCTTCTGCTCCATTCGCTGAATGGTGGCGGCGCTGATGCCGGCTTGCGTGAATTCGGCAAGGCGCATGATGCCCCGCCTCTGCAGAAGTGCGATTGCCTGTTTGGGCTGGGTTTGGGGTCCTGCATTCATAGGCGTAATATGATATAAAACCTCGGAAATATCAAGTTTATATCCGAGTATTCATATCATCAGCAGAACGATCTTGACCAAGTCGAACCCGAGGGCACGGGCGCCGCGGGGCGTCATCATAGGAATCGCTGTCACCGGAAGCTTGTCCGCCCGCCAGTCATCGCCAGAAGTGTTCGAGCTCCTCGCCAAGCGTGAGTGCAACACAAGCTGCGCGGTGACCGATGCAGTCGTCGGCGATCTTGACGCGCGTCGAATGACCAACGATGTCGCGCCGATCAACTGCCGAAAATTCGGCGGGCGCTACGCACGCGGCGACGGCCTCGAAGAGAGTCGCAAAATAGCCAAGGCACGGACAGAGAACAGGCAGTGAAACGCCGCTTTTTTAATTCATTGATTTTATTGCAGTTTCTGGAGCGGGTGAAGGGAATCGAACCCTCGTATTCAGCTTGGGAAGCTGCTGCTCTGCCATTGAGCTACACCCGCATTCCACATCCAATCCCATGACTGGCATTTGGCTGTCAAGCCGAATTGGATTTTGGCTTGGGGGCAATCGGGTGAAGCCGTGTATGACAAACGCGGAACTGCCGGACCTTCGGGACAGGGTACGCTTTGGAGTATATATTGATTGTCGTTGCGCTCGCGGCCGGCAAGTTTGGTTAGCGGCATAGAGGAGCATGTATGAAAAATCAGGAATCGCAGCAACCGGCCGTCGTGCCCAACGGCTACCGGCCGGCGATCGTCACGGCCATCACCGTGATATTGGGATTTTCGCTCTATTTCCTGCGTTTCTGGAACTTCGAAGCGCCGGGAGACTGGACCGTGGCGTCCCTGATTGCTGCGATAGCGATGGTCGTTTCCATCACGGTGCAGATTGTCGCGTTGGCCCGAGCCCTTAGCCTGTCTGATGACAATCCCAAGGCCTATAGCATCACGGTTCGGGTGTTTATCGTGGGCGTCATTCTTGCTCTTGCGAGCGT
Organism: Rhizobium sp. P2_G2; assembly: GCF_056403555.1. NCBI lineage: Bacteria > Pseudomonadati > Pseudomonadota > Alphaproteobacteria > Hyphomicrobiales > Rhizobiaceae > Rhizobium > Rhizobium sp. P2_G2. The sequence goes on along the minus strand of NZ_JBFUFF010000003.1, from coordinate 120,844 downwards.
GGTGTTTGCATCGGCGGCATTCGCTGGGATTTTTGGCTCCTGAGATCAAAGCCAAACTTAACCTGGATGAGCAATTCATCGGGGATGCATGGGAAGGCCTGCACTGTTGAAGATCGGAGTCGCAAGTGGCCCGACAAAGGCCACGACCGATGAGATGGCTCCTTCGGAGACCTCGAGAACGTTGAGGGAGTGGGGGCGCCAGGGCTCGTCCTCGCTCGCGCGAACGTAGAGTGCGACGGCGCTCCGGCCGTTGGATTGCAGCACTTGCCCGCGATAGTCTCTCCAACGCACCAAAGCCTGCTGCATGAACACCCCGAGCACATCGCTGCCGCTGAGCCATGTCCGCCAGGGCGGCATGCGCAACGTCGCGTCGGTGCGCAGCAAGGACACGAACGCATCGAGGTCGCGGTTCTCGAGGGCCGCTGCGTAGCGCGCCGCCACTTGCTGGTCCACATCACTGGCGGCAGCCCATTTCGGCTCGTGTCGATAAGCAGCATCGAAGGCGCGACGCGCCCGCTGCAGCCCGCTATTGGCCGCCTGTGGGGTAATGGCGAAGGCCGAGGCGACGTCGGCGGCGCTCCAGCCGAGGACTTCGAACAACAGGAAGATTGCCCGTTGCCGCGCGGGCAGCAATTGCACGCAAGCCAGAAAGGCCAGGCGCACGGATTCCGCCAGTTCGTAACTTGCATGCGGGTTCGGCGCTTCGTCCGCTATCAGCGAGAGTGCGGAATCCGGCATTGGCTCAAGCCAGGCGATATCGAGATCCGGCACGCCCAGTCCAGCGAAATCGTGGATGCGTTTCGGAACCGGGTCGCCCCAGAGGCGCCGCTCGCGCTTGTGCCGCCTGAGCGCGTCAAGACAGGCATTGGTCGCGATGCGGTAGAGCCATGGCCGCGCATGCGCCTGATCGGCCAGGTCCTTGCGCGAGCGCCAGGCACGCGCAAAAGTTTCCTGCGTGATGTCCTCGGCGTCCGCCAGCGATCCCATGATCCTGTAGCAATGCAGCCTGATTTCCTTCTGTCGCTCACGCGTGAGCTGGTCGAAGGCGGCACGCTCGGCGGTTGTCGAGCTGTCGGCCTCGGCTTGCCCCTCTGGCTGAGCGCTTCCGCTTTGCACATTCAGTGAACTCATAAGACCGCCTCTGCGTCGATTATGGTCATCGCTCTAGCCTGCATGATCTTTGCTCACCCTTCGAAAGAGATATCTCCGCTCCATTGGACGAATTGCAGAGCGCCAATTCATCGCCCGAAATGAAGAATTCGCCGCGGAGCGCCTTTTTCTTCGCGGATGTCGCTGAAGGCTTGCCGCGCGATGAATTTCCGCTCGCGCCGTCGTCTTGTCTAGCAGGGCCCCGCCAATTGCGGCAGAGCCCACCATAGCAAAAGGAAAGACAGGTCATGACCGAAATCATCATCCACGGGATCTTCTTCAGCCCCTATGTTCGCAGCGTCGCGATGGCACTCGAGATCAAGGGCGTGCCTTATCGGCATCGGCGTCTTGAACTGCGGCCTGCCGCCGGTGGTCTGGGAAGCCCTGAACACCTTGAGCTTCATCCATTCGGCCGGGTTCCCGTGCTCGATCACGGCGATTTCAGGATCTACGAGACCCAGGCGATCCTGCGTTATCTCGACGCGCGCTTTCCCGAGCAGCCGTTGCAGCCCACTGAACCAAAAGCCCTCGGGCAAATGAGCCAGGCCATGGGCATCCACGACTGCTATATGTTCACGCAGTCGGTTCGGCCGATCGGCGCGCAGCGGGTGGTGCGTCCGGCCTTGATGGGCCTTACTCCAGACGAGGCAGTGGTGGCCGAGGCTTTGCCCGTGACGCAAGTCTGTCTGACGGCATTGGATCGTCTACTGGGGAAGAAGCCATTTTTTGCCGGGGATGCACTGTCGCTGGCCGATCTGCTGTTGGCTCCGCAACTGCACTTGATCTCCGGCGTGCCGGAGGTCCGCGCCATGCTGGAAGGCATGGGGCTGTTCGATTGGCTCGAACGGATGGTGGCGCATCCGAGCATGGTCGCGACATTCCCCGTCGAGCTCAACCTGCCGAGCAGCTTGCGGGCGCTCGAAGCGGCGTGAGGTGCAATCGCCGGGGTAGGGCAGAGCGCGACACGTCGCGGTAGAACATACATCCACTCCGGCGGCTCGCCTGCCGGAGCTCGTCTGTGCGCCGGGCATGGGGGTGCATTCTTTCGGGTGAAAGTCCTACCGCAAGTCCCGTAGGCCGTCACCCGATTGCCCTGGATTTCGCCTTCATGCGTGTGCGCGAAAATGCTTGGACAGTTTCAGGCCCTGCGCCTGGTAGTTTGAGCCCAGACCCGCGCCATAGAGCGCCTGCGGCAGTTCGCGCATGCGTTCGTAGACCAGGCGGCCGATGATCTGGCCGTGGTCGAGGATGAAGGGCACGTCGTGGCTGCGCACTTCCAGCACGGCGCGCGAGCCCGAGCCGCCGGCCTGTGCGTGGCCGAAGCCGGGGTCGAAGAAGCCGGCATAGTGGACGCGGAACTCGCCCACCAGAGGATCGAAGGGCACCATTTCGGCGGCGTAGAGCGGCGGCACGTGGACGGCTTCGCGGGAGACGAGGATATAGAACTCGTCTGGGTCGAGGATCAATTCGTTGGCGCCGCGGCTATAGAGCGGTTCCCAGAAATCGTAGACGTCGTGGGCCGCCTTGACGTCGACATCGATGACGGCCGAGTGGCGCTTGCCGCGATAGCCGACCAGGCCATCCGGTCCGGTGCCCTTGAGATCGATGGAAAGGGCGATCGACGAGCCGGCGATAATAGGCGTTTCGCTGGCGACCAGGGTTTCGGCGAGATGCAGCGCCAGCATCTCGCCTTCCTGCAGCAGCGACTGGCCGTCGCGAAAGCGGACCTGCGACAGGCGCGAGCCCTTGCGCACGATCACCGGAAAAGTCTTGGGCGAGATTTCGAGATAGAGCGGCCCCTTGTAGCCGGCCGGGATCTTGTCGAATTCCTGTGAATAGTCGGTGATGACGCGGGTGAAGATATCGAGCCGGCCGGTGGAGCTCTTGGGGTTGGTCGAGGCCGACAGTACTTCCGGCAGTTCCAGGCTTTCGAGGAGCGGCACGATATAGACGCAGCCGGTTTCCAGCACCGCACCCTGGCTGAGATCGATGACATGCAGCTTCAGCCGGTCGAGCTTGTCGGCGACGCGCTTGTGCGGTCCGGGCAGGAAAGAAGCACGGACGCGGAAGGCCTGCGCGCCGAGCCGGAGATCGAGGCTCGCAGGCTGCACCTGGTCGACATCCAATGCTTTTTCGGCCCGGAGCCGGCCTTCGTCCCAAAGCGCCCTGATCGCGCGATCTGCCAATATGCCTGCCATTCTGCCCTCATTTTTCGCCGGACAATAGAAACCCATCCACATTGACGCAAGCAACCAGATGCGATAAGCCCCAGTTATTCCGTGGTGATTTGGCCGGCCGGCTTGCAGCCACGTTAAACAAGTAGCTAAAAAGGCCGGGTTCGTGATGAAACCGGCTTGCTTTACGCGGCCGGTTTTTTGTTTTGAGGGTGATGCACATGAGCAAGAAGAACTGGCGTCCGGCAACCAAACTCGTCCATGGCGGCACGCTCCGCTCGCAGTTCGGTGAAATGTCGGAAGCGATCTTTTTGACGCAGGGCTTTTATTACAATTCCTCCGAAGCCGCCGAGGCGCGTTTCAAGGGCGAGGATGACGGCTTCATCTATGCCCGTTACGGCAGCCCCACCAATGACATGTTCGAAAAGCGCATGTGCCTGCTCGAAGGTGCGGAAGATGCGCGCGCCACCGCGTCCGGCATGGCCGCCGTCTCTGCCGCGATCCTCTGCCAGCTCAAGGCCGGCGACCATATTCTTGCGGCCCGCGCCCTGTTCGGCTCCTGCCGCTGGGTGGTCGAGACGCTGGCGCCGAAATACGGCATCGAATTTACGCTGATCGACGGCAAGCATCTGGAGAACTGGGAAAAGGCAATCCGGCCGAACACCAAGGTGTTCTTCCTCGAAAGCCCGACCAATCCGACGCTGGAAGTGGTCGATATTGCCGGCGTCGCCAAGCTCGCCAACCAGATCGGCGCCAAGGTCGTGGTCGACAATGTCTTCGCCACGCCGCTGTTCCAGAAGCCGCTCGAACTCGGCGCCCATGTCGTCGTTTATTCCGCCACCAAGCATATCGACGGTCAGGGCCGCGTGCTGGGCGGCGTGGTGCTGTCGAGCAAGGAATGGATCGACGCCAACCTGCATGACTATTTCCGCCATACCGGCCCGGCCATGTCGCCTTTCAATGCCTGGGTGCTGCTCAAGGGCATGGAGACCATGGCGCTGCGCGTCCGCGAGCAGACGGAAAACGCCGCCAAGATCGCCGATTTCCTCGCCAATCACAGCGCCGTCTCCAAGGTGATCTATCCCGGTCGCAAGGACCATCCGCAGGCCGAGATCATCGCCCGGCAGATGACCGGCGGCTCGACGCTGGTCGCCTTCGAGCTGAAGGGCGGCAAGAGCGCGGCTTTCGCCTTCCAGAACGCGCTCGATATCATCAGCATCTCCAACAATCTCGGCGACGCCAAGAGCCTGATCACCCATCCGGCGACGACGACGCACAAGAATTTGAGTGAGGATGCGCGTGGCGAGCTTGGCATTGGGCCGGGCATGGTGCGGTATTCGGCCGGTATCGAGGATGTGGAGGATTTGATCGAGGATTTCGATCAGGCGTTGGGGAAGATCAAGTAAGTCAGCGATCCGGGGCTACCCCCCTTTGCCCTGCCGGGCATCTCCCCCTCAAGGGGGGAGATTGGCCAGACGCCGGCTCCCTCGCTCAAACTAGCGTCGAGTGCACGGAATACGACAGAAGATTGGTGCGAGGCAGCGCCTCATCCAATCTCCCCCCTTGAGGGGGAGATGTCCGGCAGGACAGAGGGGGGTGATCACGTGCGCCGAGCCTGCGATCTAACAATCCACCCCTTGTGGTCAGAACCCAGACAGCGCTACTAATTGTCAGGCCATTGCCTGCCGCTAGGAATTCGCATCATGTCCGACACCACGCCGAAACGCCGTCTCCGCTCCCAGGACTGGTTCGACAACCCTGATCATATCGACATGACGGCGATCTATCTCGAGCGCTTCATGAACCAGGGGATCACGCCCGAGGAACTGCGCTCCGGCAGGCCGGTCATCGGCATTGCGCAGTCGGGCAGCGATATCAATCCCTGCAATCGTCACCATATCGAACTGGCCAAGCGCACCCGCGACGGCATCCGGGATGCCGGCGGTATTCCGATCGAATTTCCCACCCATCCGCTGTTTGAGAACTGCAAGCGGCCGACGGCGGCGCTCGACCGCAATCTTGCCTATCTCGGCCTGGTCGAAGTGCTCTATTCCTATCCCTTCGACGGCGTCGTGCTGACCACCGGCTGCGACAAGACGACGCCCTCGGCAATCATGGCGGCCTCGACGGTCGATATCCCGGCGATCGTGCTCTCCGGCGGGCCGATGCTCGATGGTTGGCACGAAGGTGACCTCGTCGGCTCCGGCACGGTGTTCTGGCGATCGCGGCGCAAGCTGTCGGTCGGCGAGATCAACGAGCAGCAATTTCTCGAGGCGGCGATGGACTCTGCCCCCTCGATCGGCCATTGCAACACCATGGGCACGGCCTCGACGATGAATGCGCTGGCCGAGGCGCTTGGCATGTCACTAACCGGCTGCGGCAATATCCCGGCCGCCTATCGCGAGCGCGGCCAGATGGCCTATCGCACCGGCCGCCGCGCTGTCGAAATCGTCTTCGAGGATCTGAAGCCGTCCGATATCCTGACCCGCGAAGCCTTCCTCAACGCCATCCGCACCAATACGGCCATCGGCGGTTCGACCAATGCCCAGCCGCATCTGGCGGCGATGGCCAAGCATGCCGGTGTGAAACTCTACCCCGAGGACTGGCAGGTGCATGGCTATGACATTCCGCTGCTCGCCAATGTCCAGCCGGCCGGGCAATATCTCGGCGAGCGCTTTCACCGGGCCGGCAGCACGCCGGCTGTCATGTGGGAACTTTTGCAGGCCGGCAAGCTCGACGGCGACTGTCGCACGGTCACCGGCAAGACCATGGCTGAAAATCTCAGGGGGCGCGAGGCCAGGGATCGCGAGGTCATCCGCCCGTTCAACGATCCGCTCAAGGAGCGTGCCGGCTTCCTGGTGCTCAAGGGCAATCTATTCGATTTCGCCATTATGAAGATGAGCGTCGTTTCCGAGGATTTTCGTGCCCGCTACCTGCAGGAGCCCGGCCATGAAGGTGTGTTCGAGGGCAAATGCGTCGTCTTCGACGGCTCGGAGGATTATCACGCCCGCATCAACGATCCGGCGCTCGGCGTGGACGAGAACACCATTCTGGTGATCCGCGGCGCCGGCCCGATCGGCTGGCCGGGCTCGGCCGAGGTGGTCAACATGCAGCCGCCGGATCATTTGCTCAAGCGCGGCATCAAGAGCCTGCCGACCATCGGTGACGGCCGCCAGTCGGGCACTGCCGACAGCCCGTCGATCCTCAACGCTTCGCCGGAAAGTGCCGCCGGCGGCGGGCTTGCCTGGCTACGCTCGGGCGACGTGATCCGCATCGATTTCAACCAGGGCCGATGCGACATGCTGGTCGACACGGCAGAGATCGAGCGCCGCAAGGGCGACGGCATTCCGCCCGTGCCGCCGGATCGTACGCCCTGGCAGCGGCTCTACCGCCGTTCGGTAACGCAGCTGTCGGAAGGTGCGACGCTCGAAGGCATGGACGAGTTCCGCCAGATCGCCAGGATACCGCCGCGGCACAATCACTGACAGCCTTCGGTTGGTCGCTTCGGCCGGATGGCTTCGGTGCGTTTTCGCACAGACCCACTTTGCCATTGCAAACCAAGCTCACGGAACATATCATGAACAAATGGTTCAGATAAAGCTCCGAGACAAGCTCGCAATCCTGAGCGACGCGGCCAAATACGATGCCTCCTGCGCGTCGAGCGGCACGACCAAGCGCAATTCGGCCGATGGCAAGGGCCTGGGCTCGACCGAGAGCATGGGCATCTGCCACGCCTATGCACCGGATGGACGCTGCATATCGCTGTTGAAAATCCTGATGACCAATTTCTGCATCTATGATTGCGCCTATTGCATCAACCGGGTGTCCAGCAATGTGAAGCGGGCGCGGTTCACCGCGGAGGAGGTCGTCTGGCTGACGCTGGAATTCTATCGGCGCAATTATATCGAGGGCCTGTTCCTGTCTTCCGGCATCATCAAATCGCCTGATGATACGATGGGCGAGATGGTGCGGATCGCGCGCGATCTGCGGCTGGTGCATCATTTCCGCGGTTATATCCATCTCAAGACCATTCCCGATGCCGCGCCCGGGCTCGTCGAGGAAGCCGGGCTTTATGCCGACCGGCTGTCGGTCAATATCGAGCTGCCAAGCGATGCATCGGTGACGCGGTTTGCGCCGCAGAAGAGCGCGCTCTCGATCCGCAAGTCCATGGCCGAGCTGAAGATGAAGATCGCCGAACATGGCGAGCCGACGCTGGCGAGCAAGCTGACCAAACGCTTCACGCCCGCCGGCCAGAGCACGCAGATGATCATCGGCGCCGACGGCAGTTCGGATGCCGATATCCTGGCGCGCAGCGAATCGCTCTATAGCGGCTATGGCCTCAGGCGGGTCTATTATTCCGCCTTCAGTCCGATCCCGGATTCCTCGCAGGCTCTGCCGCTGATCAAGCCGCCGCTGATGCGGGAACACCGGCTCTACCAGGCCGATTGGCTGACCCGTTTCTACGGCTTTTCCGCTGGCGAAGTGATGAGCGCGCAGCCGGGCGGCATGCTCGACCTCGACATGGACCCGAAACTCAGCTGGGCGCTCGCCAACCGCCAGCAATTCCCCATCGACGTCAACAAGGCCGGCCGCGAACTTTTGTTGAAAGTGCCGGGCTTCGGCACCAGGTCGGTCGACCGGATTCTGTCGTCGCGCAAGCTCAAGGCGCTGCGCTATGACGACCTGATCCGCATCGGCGCGGTGATGGCGCATGCCAAGCCGTTCATCACCTGTCTCGACTGGCGGCCGGTCAAGGTGCTCGACAGTGCCGATCTGCGCCAGCGCTTCACGCCGGCGCCAAAACAATTGTCACTCTTCTGATGCGCACGATCACCATTCCACGGCTCGGTTTTGTCGATGCCTGGCGCAACAAGGCACGCGGGCTGCTGCAGGAGGGCATTGCCCCTGGAAATATCAACTGGCTCTCCGAAGGCGACGAGGTCGATTTGTTCTCGACGCTTCTGCCTGGCGCCATGCATGCGACGCCGATCGCAAGGCCCACCGTGCCCGCCGCCTTCCTGCCGCTGGCGGCGGCGGCGCTGTGTCATTCCAGCCGTGATCGCTTTGCCTTGCCTTATCGCCTGCTCTGGCGGCTGCAACAGCAGAAGACGCTGCTTGACGACCGGTCCGATGGCGATGTCGCCGGCCTCCATGCGATGGAAAAGTCTGTCCAGCGCGATGCCCACAAGATGAAGGCCTTCGTCCGTTTCCGCGACATAGGCATCTCCGACACCGGCCGGCGGCAATTTGCCGCATGGTTCGAGCCGGAACATGTCATTCTGGAACAGACGGCCCCGTTCTTCGCCCGCCGCTTCGCCGATATGGATTGGCTGATCGTCACGCCGGGCTATGCCGCGCGCTATGAATCCGGCCATCTCGAGCTGTCGCTCTCAGACGAACGGCCGGATTTGCCCGATGATGCCGCCGATGATCTCTGGCGCACGTACTATGCCAGCATCTTCAATCCGGCCCGGCTGAAGGTGAAGGCGATGAAAAGCGAGATGCCGGTCAAATACTGGAAGAACCTGCCGGAGGCGCAGCTGATTCCCGACCTGATCGCCAATGCGGAAAAGTCGGTGCAGGCGATGCGCGAGGCGATGCCGACCCTGCCCAATCCGCGCACGGAGCGGATCATCGGCAGATTGCCACGGCAAGAGCAGCCGGAGGATGGCATTGTCCCTGCCACGCTGGAGGAGGCCCGCAAGGCCGCGGTCATCTGTACCCGCTGCGACCTCTGCCGCTATGCCACACAGACGGTGTTCGGCGAAGGCGAGATCGGCGCCGATATCATGTTCGTCGGCGAGCAGCCGGGCGATATGGAAGATCTGGCGGGGCGTCCCTTTGTCGGTCCGGCGGGAAAGCTGTTCGATGGCGTGCTGCAGGAGGCAGGCCTGGAGCGGCGCCGCGCTTACGTCACCAATGCGGTCAAGCATTTCAAATTCGAGCCGCGCGGCAGGCGGCGCATCCATCAGCGCCCCGATGCCGGCGAAGTCACGCGCTGTCGCTGGTGGCTGGGGCTGGAGCGACAATTTGTCCGACCCCGGATGATCGTCGCCTTGGGTGCAACAGCGGCTTTGGCGGTCACCGGCAATGGCGCCGACATATTGAAACGTCGCGGTAAAGTTGAAATTGCCGATGATGGCGAGACGCCGGTCTTCCTGACCATCCATCCGTCGGCCGTTCTGCGGTCGGGCAATCCGGCCCAGCAGGCGGAGGCAAGAGAATCATTTTTAGGGGATATGCAGGCGCTGATGCGCCATATGGAGACAGGCGACCGGCGTGGAGACCGGTCGCCAGATATCATCAGCTGTCTATGAGGCTGGTCAATGACACCTGCAAGGCCTGAGCAATACGCTTCAGCTGGCCCATATCGGCTTCAAGGCCTTCTTCAATAGCGGTAATCTCGGCGCTGGTGAGACCGCAAGTCTCGGCAAGATCTTCAATGGAATATCCGACAGACTGTCGGAGCGAGCGCACACGGTTACCGACCTGTACAAGGTCGAACTCGTCCTGTGCGAAATCGCTTTCACGCTGAAGTGAAGTGGTCATATAGGGTCCCTTCTATATTTATCCTGACAGATCTCCACTGCCCTATTGGCGCCTTGTTTTATGCTGCAAGTGCGAAGAGGGCAAGCAAGGAAAAGTAGTGCTCGCCGCCGGGAGCCTGTCGGAGGAGCGGCGAGGGGATTGGCGGTCTGGCCGCAAGGCCTGATCCCGGTCTGGGGTTCCCCACGTTGGATTATTGTTGTTATGAAAGATGGTACGGTTGGGTGGATTCGAACCACCGACCTCAGGAGCCACAATCCTGCGCTCTAACCAACTGAGCTACAACCGCATGACCGAATGTGTGGCATTCGTTGTGGCGACATAACGGGGCACGACAGTTTTTTCAAGCCCCCTCCGACGCGAATTTTAAGATTGATCGGTTATCCGCCAAATTTCAATTCATCGCCGTTCCCACGGGAACATTTAGCCGGGCGTTACCGCGGTGCTGACTGAGCGTGACGACACGAAGAGCTAGGCTGCGCCTTTGCCTGCCTCTTCGACGTCGCATAAGATTATGAAGCTGCAGAACATGCTTGAGACCGAGGATATATGAGCCGCGCCGATGCCATCAGGTTACTGACCGAAGCAGGCGTCTTCGCCAATGAACGTCAGTGGTCTTTTGGCGACAGCATTTGCGTCTTTTCATTTCCAGGCGACGGGGATGAAGTTCGGGCTTTCAAGGAGCTTTCGATTATTTACCCGGCAGACAGCGCGGTCTGGGCAGTGCAAAGCTCTTGGGACGGTTCCTCGACAAGGGGAACCGACAGACTTTTTTCCTCTCTGGCTGAGGCGGTTTTCCATGTTTTAGAAAACATGCCATCGCCGGCCAAGGAGAAATGAATGCAGGCGCAAAGCCCAGCTACTGTCCTGTGGTGCACTCCACAAGACGCAAAAAGAGCCGGCGTTTCCACCGACCCTTTTTCACGCACACTCAGATGACGAAGCTTACGCGCTGAGCTTGAAAGAGGACATGGCCTTCTCGGCGGCGTCCTTGCCCGGCTTGGTGACCTGCTCGACAATCTTCTTGGAGGTCTCGGAGAGGACCTTGGCCTGCTCGACGGCGAGCTCGGCCTGCTTGCGGATGAAGCCGGTCTGCAGTTCGAACAGTTCGGAAACCGACTTGGCGCCGAGGAGCTGCTCGAGATGGCTGAAGGAGTTCTCGGTGTTGGTGCGCAGCAGTTCGATCGCCTTCTTGCCGAGCTCGACAGTGCCGGCATGGGCGCTGGTGAACGTCGCTTCGACGGTCTTGCCAGCTTCTTCGGTGGCTTCCTTCACCTTGGCAAGCGCTTCCTTGGTCTTGACCGAGTTCTTCTCGGCGAAATCGCGGAAATTCTCGTTGAACTTGGACGGATCGAAAGAGGAAATGGAGAATGCGTCTTCGGACTTCTTGACAACCATGGTAGTGCTCCTTGAGGTGTGCGCCGCGTGTTTGGCGGTCTGTTCATTCAATAGTGGTTATATAACACTGGTTTTTGTGCATTGCAACATCAATTTTGCAGTGCGGTACAATTAACCCTGAAATCGTAATTCCTGAGATGCCGGTGGACCCGCGACGCCCGGTTCTGTATTAATAATTTGTTAATATTAGGGATCGCTGCCACCGGAGCGATATAGACGATCCGCTGCCGCTGATCGTAGGTGTGCATCCCCGATATTAGGATTGCCGTTGGTGTTTCGCGTTGGTCAGGTCCCATATGCCGCAGGTGCAGTATCCCTTCATCGATATCGCCGTTCACCCGGCCATTCGCGGCAAATTCGCGGCGGGCGACGCGATTGCGCTGTTTTCGCGCGACATGGCGCAGGTGCTGTGGGCGAATGGCGAAGGGGCGAAACTGTTCGGCTATGCCAATATCTATGACCTTATCGACAATGGCCCCGATCAGACTGGCGTGGCCTTCCGCCAGCTGGCGGCAACGGCACGGCAGCTGGAGACAGTGGGCGACCGGCGCGGTCTGATGATGCGCATCAGTGCCGGCTTTTCGAGCCGGACGATCGCGGCCGCGGTCAGCCTGGTCGAAATCCGCCGTGACGAGACCGTGGTGATTTTCTCGGCGCCGGTGGCCGCCAATGCCAATCCCGCGGCCTGCATCGCCGCGATGCTCAAGGGTTTTGACGATCCCGACACGCATATGGCCGTCGTCGACGACCACGGCATGGTGCTCGACGCTTCCCGGGGCTATGCCGCCCTCGGCATCCTGCCGGAGACTGTGCGCACGCTGGTCACCGCTGTGGCACGCAGCAACGAGGGCCTGATCAAGCGCCCGATCGCCTCGGCTGCCGGCTATCTACCCGCCGCCATCGGCAAGCTTTCCATCGACCCGCCCCTCAATCTGGTCTTCTGCGTCGAGACCGTGCTCGGCCGCATGGATGCGCCGCAGGAGACGCATGCGCCGGAAGTCAATGTTCCGGCGAAGGCCATAAGCTATTCCGTTGCGGGGGCTCCGGTCGGAACCGACACTATGGAAGACAAGCCCTCGCTGCTGGGCGTCAAGGAAACCGAAACTCTGCCCGTCGAGGGCCTCGAGGAGACTGTCTTCGAGGAGGATGCGGAGACGAAAGCCGCAGACGCCGACGAGGATGAAGCGATCGAAGCCGCACGCGCCGAACAATATGCCGAAACGTCGGCCAGCGATGGCGTACCTTTCGTACAATCGGTGGAATCCACCCTGGAGCTCTTTACGGATCGTGTGGAGCAGACGGCTGAAGGCCTGAGCCCGGCAGCCGAACATGACGCCGGATGGACGACGGAGCCGCCGCCGGCGACGGAGCTTATGGCAGACCATGCGGAGACATCCGCCGCGATTGATGCACCCGTGTCGACCACCGAGACCGACATGGACACCCACAAGGCCAACCCGGAGCTCAGCGACGACGAAGCGGAGGCGAGGTCGTTTGCAGCACTAGCACCGACCGCGGAGCCCGAGGACCATGCCGAAGCAGACATGGCGGAAGCGGCGACGAACGAGGCCGACACCGCCGGGCACGTCTCCGACCTGGCGCTGATCGACGGCGCATCGGCCGAAGATGTTGAAGCCCATCCAGCGCGCGACAATGCCGACCTGCATGCCGAGCCTCTCATCGCCGACGCCATGCCGGACGTCGATGCCGATCGAGAGCCGGAAGACCGCGCCGAAGCGGATATGGCGGAAGCCGCGCTGAACGAGGCCGACACCGTCGAGGATGTCTCCGACCTCGCACTGATCGATGGCGTGTCGGCTGACGAGATCGAAGCCCGCTCCGCGCCCGACAATGCCGATCAGCATGCCGTGCCTCTCTTCGCTGACGCCGTGTCAGGCGCCGAGGCCGATCAAGAGCCCGAAGACCACGCTGAAGCTGATATGGCCGAGGCGGCGATGAATGATGGCGAAACCGCCGAGGACGTAGCAGACCTGGGGCTTCTCGATGGGGCATCCGCCGGGGACGTCGAGGCACATTCCACACTGGAAGGTGCCGATGAGCGGTTCGTGCATTCCATCCCTGAACCCGCGATGGAAAACCAGGCGGTTCAGGAGCCCGAAGACCATGTTGAAGCCGCGGCCGCAGAGGAGGCATTCCACTCGGCCGGTTTCCTCGACAGCACTGCCACGCAAGCCGACACGACCGATCGAGACGAGCAGGGTGAGACACCGCTTGCGGAAAACATGCCGTCATCGGACGATCATGCCATCGCGCCGCAAGATTTCGTCGAGCCGGCCGATGCGGAGCAGGTGACGGACATTGCCGCCGGCGGAATTCCGACGCTTGAGGAGAAGGCGGCGTCTGCCGATCTTTCCGAAACAGTGTCGATTATCGAGAGCACGCCGGCTCAGGTGACGGAACCCGCTGAACAGACCGTCGAGGCCATAGCTGACGATCATCATGAAGATCATGTGGCGGAGGCAAATATCGAGCATGATGCCCAGCCATCCGAGCTGGAGCACGAGCTGGCCGAGCCGCAACAGACCGCGGCCGATGACACGCATGCTACCGCCGAAACATCGTCCGCCCACGAACCGGGCTTCGCCTTCAAACGCGATGGCCGTCCGGTGCGCTTCGTCTGGAAGCTCGACGCCGAGGGCCGTTTCTCGGAAGTCTCCGACGAGTTCTCCCGCACCGTCGGGCCGCATGCCGGCAGCATCAACGGCATGGCCTATCGCGACCTCGATAGCCTGTTCCACCTCGACCCCAGCCGGGAGATCGCCACATTGCTCGAGCGGCGCGACACCTGGTCGGGCCGCACCATACGCTGGCCGGTCGAGGGCACCGATCTCGTGGTTCCCGTCGACCTCGCAGCGCTGCCGACCTATTCCCGCAACCGCGAATTCGACGGTTTTCGCGGCTTCGGCATCATCCGCGTCGCCGATGCCGAGAAGGATCCGCATGCCGTCGGTCTGATGCTCAGCGAGGCCGGGCTGCAGGATGTACGGACAGGTGCGGAGGCTCGGGAAGAGACGGGCAGCGTCGCGCCTGAGTCCGGCGAAATCGCGCCTGCGGAAGCCGCATCGGACAAGTCCGCCGAGCCGGATAATGATAATGCGTCTTCGCTGCTGGCTGCGGTACCGCAGAGCGCCGACGACGCCCGCAGCGAAAAGCCGGAGGAGCAGATTCCGGCAGTGTCCTTCTCCGAACCGGAGACGATCACCGTCGATGATCCGGGCAAAGAGACCGAGGATGCGTTCCGCGGCGAAGTGCCGGCCCTGCGGATGGAATCGCCAAGCCTGTCTCAGGTCTCCGAAAAGATCATCCAGCTTGAAGAGCGCCGCGCCCGCGGCCGGGACGGGCTGACGCAAACCGAACAGAACGCCTTCCGCGAAATCGCCCGCCAGCTCGAGCCGTTCGGCAAGCGGCCGAACGAGACTTTGTTCGAGCAGCAGGATGCTGCCACCGAGCAGACGCCACAGGACGCCCAGGCCGACGAAACGCCCGCCGAAGCGCCAGTGGAGGCGGAGGCGACTGGCGATGGCCAAGAGATCGAGGCGCAAGCCGAGGCTTTCGCGAGCGCCCCCGACGAGGAAGCGTCGGCATCCAGTGAGACGGAAGCAAAGAGTGACGACGAGACAGGTGCGGAAACGGCCGCCCAGCCGTCCACGAATGACATCATCGCCGCGCCCCCGCAGTCGGACGCCGATATCGGCTTGACTGCTTCGGCCGCCGACCAGATTCCGCTCGCGATCCTCATCCATGCCGGTGATCGGTTGATCCACGCCAACGCGGAATTCCGCCGCTTCTCCGGCTATGAGAGCCTGGAGGCGCTTGATGCCGCCGGCGGGCTCGATGCGCTGATCTCGCGCCGCGAAGGCCCGGATGCCGGCGTCTATGCGACCCGCGCCGACGGCTCGCAAATCCCCGTCTCGGCCCGGCTGCAATCGGTGCGCTACGAGGGCGCCAAGCTCCTGATGTTGACGCTGACGCCGGCGGAACCCGCCAGGCCGGTGCAGGATACGCTCGCCGAGGATCATGAGGCGGCCCGCAAGCTCGCCTCGCTGAAGGTCGAGGCTGAGGAACTTCGCTCGATCCTGGAAACCGCGACCGATGGCGTCGTCGTGCTCGATACGGACGGCCGCATCCGCTCGATGAATCGTTCGGCCAGCGCGTTGTTCAATTTCGAGAATAGTGAGATCCAGGGCAAGCCCTTCGCCATGCTCTTCGCCCATGAGAGCCAGAAGGCAGTGCAGGATTACCTCAACGGTCTGTCTGGTCACGGCGTCGCCAGCGTCCTCAATGACGGCCGCGAGGTGATCGGCCGCGAAGCATCCGGTGGCTTCCTCCCCCTGTTCATGACCATGGGCCGCATGCCAGGCTCGAACAGCTATTGCGCCGTCATGCGCGACATCACCCAGTGGAAGCGCTCGGAAGAGGAGCTCAAGACCGCCAAGCGCTCCGCCGAGACCGCCAACCAGCACAAGAGCGATTTCCTCGCCCGCGTCAGCCATGAAATCCGCACGCCGCTCAACGCCATTATCGGCTTTGCCGATATGATCGCCAGCGAGCATTTCGGTCCGGCCGGCCATCCGCGCTATGCCGAATATGCCAATGATATCGGCCGTTCGGGCCGGCACGTGCTCGACATCGTCAACGACCTGCTCGACATTTCCAAGATCGAGGCAGGCGAGATGGACCTGGAATTCTCTGCCGTCGGCATCAATGAATGCGTCTCGGAGGCGGTGTCGCTGGTGCAACCGCAGGCCAATAGCCAGCGGGTGATCATTCGCACCTCGCTGTCGCAGTCGGTGCCGGATGTCGTGGCCGACCTGCGCTCGATCAAGCAGATCGCCATCAATATCCTCGCCAATGCCATCCGCTTCACGCCCTCGGGTGGCCAGATCGTCGTTTCCACCGCCTATGAGCCGAACGGCTCGGTGACGCTGAGAATCCGCGACACGGGTGTCGGCATGTCGGCAGCCGAACTGGAACAGGCGATGAAGCCCTTCGGCCAGGTGCAACCGGGCGCCCGCAAGCGCGGCGACGGCACCGGCCTCGGCCTGCCGCTGACCAGGGCGATGACCGAGGCCAACCGGGCGATCTTCTCGATCCAGTCGGCGCCCAACGATGGCACGCTGGTGGAGATCACATTCCCGCCGCAGCGCGTGCTGGCCGATTGAGGTTCAGGACATCAGCAGTCCGCCGTTGACGGAAATCACCTCGCCGGTGATGTAGTCAGCCGCGCTCGACGCCAGGAAGGCGACGGTCCCGGCGATGTCGTCCGGCGTGCCGACGCGACCGGCGGGGATTTTCGCGATCTCGGCCTCACGCAATTGCGTTGGGATTGCCTGCGTCATCTCCGTCTCGATGAAGCCGGGCGCGATGCAATTGGCGGTGATGCCCCTGCCGGCATTTTCCAGCGCGATCGATTTGGTCATGCCGATCAGCCCGGCTTTGGCGGCGGTATAATTCGCCTGGCCGGCAGCACCCTTGAGCGCATTCATCGACGACATGTTGATGATCTTGCCGGCATTGCGCGCCCGCATGAAAGGCAGGGCGGCACGGCAGAAATGAAACGGCCCGACCAGGTTGACGTCGAGCACCAGTTTGAAATCCGCCGGGTCCATTTTGTGGGCGATGCCGTCGCGCGTGATGCCGGCATTGTTGACCAGCACCGCGACGCCCCCCTCTGCTTCCGCCCGCTCAACAAAGGCGCTGACGGCGGCGTAGTCGGTCACGTCAAGCGTCTCGCGGAGCGCGCAGGCGCCATCCCCGTCCGGCCATGCCCGATCGACGCCCGCGACCCGCCATCCGTCTGCTGCGAGCCGCCTAGCGATCGCAGCCCCGATACCGCGTGCAGCACCGGTCACGATCGCAATTCCGGCCTTCTTCACTTCACCATTCATCGTGCTTCTTGCTTCCGCGAAATCTCAAACTACGCCGCCCGCTCGAAGGGCGAGCCCTTGAACAGCGACGCCGGCAGCCTGAGCTTGGCGATTTCCGGCCTGCCGACGCTGATGGAGATATAGTCATTGTAGCGCAGCAGCGTTGTCTTTTCCGGATCGTGCATGGCGCTGAACGGGATGAACAGAGGCGTGTGGCCGATGAACATCAAGGGGCTCACCTCTATTCCCAAGCCGGAACCGGTCGTGGTGATCTTCAGGCCTTGCTTATAGGTCGAGCTGCCGACCTTGCCGGTCACCCGGTAGGTGGTGTTGCCGATCACGCCGCGCGGCGAGGCAAATTGCTTCGACAGCCTGCGCCAGCCGCCGGCGGCAATGATGGAGAATATGAAGGTGAGCAGGGCCATGGTGAAGCAGGGCACCAGCACGAAGATCAGCAGAATGATGTAGACCACCGGAAAACCGTCGTGATGCATGTGCCCTCCGCCCCAAAAGAAAATGGCGGGCCAGGCCCGCCATTCGGTCATTATTTCTGGGCCTTCAAAACATCGACGMCCGGCAATGGCTTGCCTTCCATCCATTCGAGGAAGGCGCCGCCGGCCGTCGACACATAGGAGAGATCGTCGGCGACGCCGGCATGGTTGAGCGCCGACACCGTATCGCCGCCGCCCGCCACGGAGACGAGCTTGCCGGCCTTGGTCTCGTCGGCCGCGAATTTCGCCACGGCAACCGTTGCCGCATCGAAGGGGGCGATTTCGAAGGCGCCGAGCGGGCCGTTCCAGACCAGCGTCTCGGCTTTGCCGATCCATTGCTTGACCGCCTCGACCGATTTCGGGCCGACATCGAGCATCATGGCGTCGGAGGGGATCTTGTCGATCGCCACCGTTTCGTTGGCGGCACCGGCCTTGAACTCGCGGGCGACGACGCCGTCGACCGGCAGCACGATGGCGCAACCGGCTTTCTCAGCTTCTTGCATGATCTTGCGGGCGGTGTCGGCAAGGTCATGTTCGCAAAGCGACTTGCCGACATTCACGCCTTGCGCAGCGACAAAGGTGTTGGCCATGCCGCCGCCGATCACCAGCGCGTCGACCTTCTTCACCAGGTTCTGCAGCAGGTCGATCTTGGTCGACACCTTGGCGCCGCCGACAATGGCGACGACGGGCCGCTTCGGATTGCCGAGGCCCTGTTCCAGTGCTTCCAACTCGGCCTGCATGGTGCGGCCGGCATAAGCCGGCATCTTGTGTCCAAGCCCCTCGGTCGAAGCATGGGCGCGATGCGCGGCCGAGAAGGCGTCGTTGACATAGATATCGCCATTGGCCGCCAGCGCCTTGACGAAATCCGGATCGTTCTTCTCCTCGCCATTGTGGAAGCGGGTGTTTTCGAGCATCAGAATGCCGCCATTCGGCAGATCGTCGACCGCGACTTCGGCCACGTCGCCGATGCAGTCATCGGCAAAACGGACGTCGCGGTCGAGCACCGCCTCGACATCGGCGCGGATGGTGGAGAGCGAGAATTCCGCCTCCGGTCCGCCCTTCGGCCGGCCGAAATGGGCAAGCAGGATGACCTTGGCGCCCTTGTCGGCCAATTCCCGGATCGTCGGGGCGACGCGCTCGATGCGGGTGGAATCCGTCACCTTGCCGTCCTTGACGGGCACGTTGAGGTCGACGCGCACCAGCACGCGCTTGCCTTTGATATCGCCGAGATCGTCGAGGGTTTTGAATTGAGCCATGGCGGAAATCCATTGAGAGAGGACGAATAATTCGGCGCGACCATACACCGCCCTTTTACGGATTCAAGCTTTCTTTCCGCGTCGGATGGAGGGCTCAGGCGCGGCGAAAACGCTCGCGGATACGGTCCGAAATTTCATGCAGGTTTAAGAAGATCGGCAGCGTCTTCGGCGGCGCCACTGCCTCCATCGACATGCCGACGGCGGCGATGTGATTGTTCTCGTCGATATCGCGGACGATCAGGATGATCGAGCCGAAGCGGATGCGGTCGGCATAATCGACCCGGCCGCCGAGCCGGCTGATGATCAGCTCGCCGATGGTCATCGCCTTTTCGTTTTCCATGAGCAGGCCGGGGCCGTAAGCCGCGTCGAGCTCGGTGGCGGGCCGGTTCGGCGAGATGGCAAACGTGCCGAAGAAATCCTCGTCGTCGGCGCTGAGTTCCGCACGGCTGGCAAACAGCCGGTCGAGGAGATGGATCAGGGTCGGAACGGTGAAGATATAGACGAGGTCGTGTTCCCTGAGCCGCCCGGCATATTGGTAGCGCAGCGAATGGCCGTCGCGGATCACCAGCGACGGCGTTGCCCAGCGGGGAATGCGCGTCCCCCTCACCACCGGGCTGTCATGGATGACACGATAGGAGACGAGCTCGTGATTGGCGGCGCGGGGAAGATCGACCTCGAGACGGTCGACCTCGCCCGTCTGCTTCGGGATCAACAGACCGAGCCGCCGCGCCACCGGCTTGATCGTCCAGCCCTGGACCACCAGTGAGACCAGTACGACGATGAAGGTGACGTTGAAAATTTCCTGGCCCATTTTGAGCTTGCTCAGGATCGGCAGGATCGACAAGAGGATCGAGACCGCGCCGCGCAGGCCTACCCAGGCAACGAAGGTGATCTCCTTCTGGGCGAAGTCGAACGGCAGCAGGCAGAGCCAGACCGCCAGCGGCCGGGCGACGAAGACCAGGAACAGGCCGAGGACGACGGCCGGCAGCGCGATGACATCGAACTGCGACGGCGTGGCGAGCAGGCCGAGCGAGACGAACATGACGATCTGCGCCAGCCATGTCATGCCCTCCTGGAAACGCTTGATGGCGATCTTCGACTGGATCTGGCGATTGCCGGCCACCAGGCCCGCGACATAGACGGCGAGGAAGCCGCTGCCATGCACGGCGCCGGTGATTGAAAAGACCAGCAGCGCCAGCGCCAGCACCAGGATCGGCGCCAGGCCGCGGTCCTGGTCGAAGCGATTGGCCGCCGTGACGATCAGCCAGCCGCCGGCTATGCCGGTGACCAGGCCGATGCCCATTTCCTCGAAGAAAGACATGAGCACGCCGATATCAAGGCCGGACAGTCCCTTGCCGGCGGCTGCCAGTTCGACCAGGGTGACGGTGAGGAAGATCGCCATCGGGTCGTTGGTGCCCGACTCCACTTCCAGCGTCGAGGTGATCTGGTCGCGGATATTGATGCCGCCGACCCGGAGCAGGAAGAATACCGCAGCCGCATCGGTGGAGGCGACGATTGCACCGATAAGCAGGCTTTCGATCAGGCTGAACTTCAGGAGCATCATGGCCGCAAGGCCGAACAGGCCCGAGGTGATCACCACGCCCACTGAGGCCAGCGCCATGGCCGGCGCTGCCGCATGCCGGAACGCCTTGAACGGCGTGCCGAAGCCGGAATCGAACAGGATGACGGCAAGCGCTATCGAGCCCAGCATATAGGCAGCATTGTTGTCGCTGAAATCCACGCCGAGACCATCGACGCCGGCGATCAAACCGACGGCCAGGAAAAGAAGAAGCAGCGGCGCTCCAAAGCGAAAGGCAAGCAGGGAGGATATGGCGGCGAGCAACACCAGCGCGGTGCCGACCAGGACGACCAGATAAAATGAATCCAAACCCTGCCCCTTCCATATAGTTTCAGCGCGGCGGACCGATAAACTGCCCGTCCTTAAAAAATATACTGATCATTAATTCCGTGACGCGGACAATATTCAGTCCGCAACGGCTTTTGACGTCACGGTTCGCAAACCGGCATCCAAATCAATAGGATCATATTGGACGAGAATAAGGCCTTTGTCACATGGAAATGACAAGGACGGACGTTTGGGCGCCGATTGGAAGAAAGGTCTGGCTGCTGCTCGGGGGGATTTGGCAATGACGGCAAACGACCGGGACGTCTAACTGGCCGCTGTGATCCAACCATGCCTTGGCAGAAATCAACAGGTGGTTGCCAAGCCCGATGAGAAAGCCAGATCCCGACCAGTGTCATCAAGAGGCCGCAGAATACGCGTGGATGTAGAAATTTATGTATTGCACGCCAACGTGAGTTGATTTTATAGCGATGATATATACAATTAATTAACCATAGAATGGCGGGACACAGAAAAAACGACCGCGTGAAATTCCGAGAGAAGTAGTAGCGTTGAAGAGGGAGTAGAAGTAATGGAAGACTTATACAAGTATTTCATGAATTGTTCTCAACTTCTAATTACTGGAATTTTTTTCTTCGGCGCCGGAAGCATAAGTTTCCTGGTTCAGCTGATAAGAAATCGCAAAAACTTTTCTCTTAAGGCTTTGCTAAAGCATTGCGTACCCTTCGACGTCTTGCATTCAAAGAGCTTTCGCATGGATGTAATGATGAATATTATACACGCGGCGACGGATTCTGTTTTCTATTTCCCCGGATTGATCGTCATGGCCCTCGTGTCAAATGCCGTCGCCACATGGGTGTCCGGCTTTGCTCCGCATTACACGGCGGGCCAATTCAGCTATATCGCCGCTTTCATCTGCTTCGTTGCAATATTACTGGCAGTCGAACTGTCTGATTACATCGTTCACTATGCCGAGCACAAAATACCTGTTCTGTGGGAACTGCACAAAGTTCACCACTCCGCGGATTTCATCAACCCATTGACATCAAGGCGCAACCATTCGATCTCGCTGGTCTATTCTGGAATTGTTTCGGGTCTCATCGTCGGCCCGACCGCCGGCATTTTGATGTTCCTGTTCAAGATCAGCTTTATCGAAGCAATTGCCCTGCAGGCGTTCACAAACAAGATAACCAATTTCTGGACGCTCAGCCCCCTGAAACATTCCCACATTCCGCTTGGCTTCGGCTGGCTCGACACGATCCTTATCAGCCCTCACATGCACCAGGTGCATCACAGCAAGCTGGAGCAGCATTGGGACAAGAATTTCGGCAACAACCTGTCGATCTTCGACTGGATGTTCAACACGGGTTACAAGCCGGCAAGAGGCGAGGAAATAATTTACGGGATATCGGGGTATAGCGACGCCGACTTGCAGCAATTCAACACACTCTTCGGTGCGTTCATCTCTCCGCTGTTGAGAATAAAAGATCGGATATGGCAGCGGGCCGGCACTGGAGAGAGCGCGGCGCCGGTCATATCATCTCGAGGTGACGATGGAGAGGTCATTTCGACCGCCGACACGGAGGCGAAGCGGAGACCGAGCACGCCGATGCAGGTCGGCCGCGCCATTGTCTTCAATTACTATCACCGCAAGGCCAAAAACCAGGAAAGTCGTGCGCAGAACGTCGCATAGTGATCGACGCGGCTATGGCTGCGCACAAGTTGCCGGCGCCTCGGCTTGGGGCTCAGCGACCCAATAGAGCGCGTCGCGTATTGCCGGATTCAGGAGACGCGCTTTATCTCTTTGTTTTCACATGTCGTTGTACCCAAACCGGTGACCGCTTTCGGGCGACATGCTCTCAATCGAACGCGGTCAGATCAAACCCATATCATGAAGAAGGGGCGGGTTTTCACCCGCCCCTCTGCATCCAGCGATCGCTGAATATCGACTGCGTGTTCAGATGAGCTTGCTCATCGCCACCGCGGTGTCGCCCATGCGGTTGGAGAAGCCCCATTCGTTGTCGTACCAGGTCAGGATGCGCACGAGATTGCCGCCCATGACCTTGGTCTGGGCCGAGGCGAAGCTCGACGAATGGCTGTCATGGTTGAAGTCGCTCGAAACCAGCGGCTCGTCCGTATAGGCGAGAATGCCCTTGAGTTCGCCTTCGGCAGCGGCCTTCATCGCGGCGTTGACTTCTTCGGCAGTGGCGGCCTTGTTGGTGATCACCTTGAGGTCGACGACCGAGACATTCGGCACCGGCACGCGGATCGACGAGCCGTCGAGCTTGCCCGCCAGTTCCGGCAGAACCAGGCCGATGGCCTTGGCAGCGCCGGTGGAGGTCGGGATCATCGACAAGGCTGCAGCGCGGGCACGATAAAGGTCCTTGTGCATCGTATCCAGCGTCGGCTGGTCGCCGGTATAGGCATGGATCGTGGTCATGTAACCCTTCTCGATGCCGAAGGTCTTGCTGAGCACGGCGGCAACCGGAGCCAGGCAGTTGGTGGTGCACGAAGCGTTGGAGACGACGACGTCGTCCTTGGTCAGCGCACTGTGGTTGACGCCATAAACGATCGTCTTGTCGGCGCCGTCGCAGGGAGCGGACACCAGCACGCGCTTGGAGCCGTTGGCGAGATGCGCGGCGGCCTTGTCCTTGCTGGTGAAGATGCCGGTGCATTCGAGCGCGATATCGACATCCGACCACGGCAGTTCCTTGGGATCGCGGACCGCGGTGACGCGGATCGGGCCGCGGCCGACATCGATCGTGTCGCCCGAAACGGTGACAGTGCCCGGGAATTTGCCATGCACCGAGTCATAGCGCATCAGATGAGCATTGGTCTCGACCGGACCGAGATCGTTGAGTGCGACGACCTCGATGTCGGTGCGGCCCGACTCGATGATAGCGCGCAGCACGTTACGGCCAATGCGGCCAAACCCATTGATACCAACCTTGACGACCATGTTTCTCTCCAGCTCTTTCCGTCAGCTCCGTCGTTACAGAGCTGTATCAAACGTATTTAATCGATTTATGCAAGCTTTGCCGCAGCGGCATCCGCGACATGTTCCGGCGTGATGCCGAAATGTTCGTAGAGCGCCTTATACGGTGCCGAGGCGCCGAAGCCATGCATGCCGATGAACACGCCGTCGCGGCCGATCAGGTGATCCCAGCCCTGGCGGACAGCCGCTTCGACGCCGACATTGACCTTGGCATTGCCGAGGACGGCGGCCTGGTATTCGGCCGGCTGCCTGTCGAACAGGGCCACGCCCGGCACCGAGATGACGCGGGCGGCAATGCCCTTGCCGGCGAGCAGATCCTTGGCCTTCAGCGCGATCTCGACTTCCGAACCGGAAGCGAAGATCGATACCTGGGCATTGGCGTCTTCATGCAGCACATAGGCGCCCTTGGCCGACAGGTTTTCGTCCGAATAGCTGGTGCGGGCGGCCGACAGATTCTGGCGGGTCAGCGCCAGGCCGGTCGGATGGTCCTTGGCGGCAAGCGCGATTTCCCAGCACTCCATGGTTTCCATGGCATCGGCCGGACGCAGCATCACCATGTTCGGAATGGCGCGCAGAGCGGCGAGCTGTTCCACCGGCTGGTGGGTCGGGCCGTCTTCGCCAAGGCCGATCGAGTCATGCGTCAGCACGTGGATGACGCGGATGCCCATCAGCGAGGCCAGCCGGATCGGCGGGCGGCAGTAGTCGGAGAAGATCAGGAAGCCGCCGCCATAGGGGATCAGGCCGCCATGCAGCGCGATGCCGTTCATCGCAGAGGCCATTTCATGCTCACGGATGCCGTAATGCATGTACCGGCCGGAGAAATCGGTCGGTGTGATTTCCTTCATCTGGCTGGTCTTGGTGTTGTTCGACGGCGTCAGGTCGGCGGAGCCGCCGATCGTCTCGATGACGATGCCGTTGATCACTTCCAGCGCATCTTCCGACGCCTTGCGGGTGGCGACCGTCGGCTTGGTCTCGGCGAGCTTCTGCTTGAATGCCTTGACGGCGGGGCCGAGCGCTTCCGGCAGATCGCCGGCGAAGCGGCGCGAGAACTCAGCCCTGTTGGCAGAGCCGTTCAGACGGTTTTCCCATTCCTTGTGGACGGAAGCGCCACGGGCACCGGCCTGGCGCCACGTGTCGAGAATGTCCTGCGGGATTTCGAAGGCCGGATAGGGCCAGTTGAGCGCCACACGGGTGGCGGCGATCTCGTCGGCGCCAAGCGGCGAGCCATGCACCTTATGGGTGCCCTGCTTGTTGGGGGCGCCGAAGCCGATGGTCGTCTTGCAGGCGATCAGCGTCGGCTTGTCCGACTTGTGCGCGGCTTCGATGGCCGCGGCGATCGCTTCCGGATCATGGCCGTCGACGGCGATCGTGTTCCAATGCACCGCCTGGAAACGGGCGATCTGGTCGGTCGAGTCCGACAGCGACACGGCGCCGTCGATGGTGATCGAATTGTTGTCCCAGAAGACGATCAGCTTGTTGAGCTTGAGGTGACCGGCCAGCGCGATCGCCTCCTGGCTGATGCCTTCCATCAGGCAGCCGTCGCCGGACAGCACATAGGTATAATGGCTCTGCAGGTCCTCGCCGAATTCCTCGCGCAGCTTGCGCTCGGCAAGGGCGAAGCCGACCGAATTGCCGAGGCCCTGGCCGAGCGGACCGGTGGTCGTCTCGATGCCGGTGGCGTGACCATATTCCGGATGGCCGGCGGTCTTGGAATGCAGCTGGCGGAACTGTTTCAAGTCCTCGATGCCCATATCCTCGTAACCGGTGAGATAGAGCAGCGAATAGAGCAGCATCGAGCCGTGGCCGGCCGAGAGGATGAAACGGTCGCGGTCGGGCCAGTGCGGCGCCTTCGGATCGAATTTCAGGTAGCGGGTGAACAGCACGGTCGCCACATCAGCGGCGCCCATCGGCAGGCCGGGATGGCCCGAATTTGCCTTCTCAACGGCATCCATGGCAAGGAAACGGATCGCATTTGCCATCCGGTCATGTGTTTCGCGTGAGATCATGTCTTTCGCCGGCTCCGGAGTTTTTTCAGGCGGCAGTCAGCGGGAGACTGCCGGTAAAGCAGGCGAGACATAGCAGTTGGACCGGCTCTGTCAACAAATACGCACAGGCTTTGTGCGTGCACTGCGGAAAATTTGTGCCGCCCTGCCAAAGCCGGTGCAGTGAAGAGATTTGGGGAAGGCAATGCAGAACTGCAACTCTTCCACAGAATTGCCTGATTTTTCTCCACTTCTTTTGATTGACGGGAGCTCTGGGCTTCCCATAGAATTGATATTGGCGGAATGCGGCGGAGCAGTGACGATTCGCCCACTCATGGACGACGAGGACAATGCCGGCAGGGGCAGCAGTCAAAGCGGCGATCGAAGACCTTCGCAGGGCGCTCGGTGAACTCGACCGGGCGGTCGACCTGCGCTTCGAGCGCGAGCACGATTCAGCCGAGCTCGAAGGCGAGGTTCGGCGTACGCATGCCGACCGTTCCCGTCTTGCCCAGGAGCTCGACCAGGCGGAATTCCGCGCCAACCGCCTCGAGGAAGTCAATCGCGAAGTGTCGCGACGTCTGGTGACCGCCATGGAAACCATTCGCGCCGTCCTCGACCGCTGAAGCAACTGAAAGCGCAGGTCCCATGGCCCAGGTAACAGTGACGATCGATGGCAAGGCCTATCGCATGGCATGCGAGGAAGGCCAGGAAGAGCACCTGATGGGGCTTGCCCAGAATTTCGACCAATATGTCGGCCATCTCAAGCGTCAGTTCGGCGAGATCGGCGACCTCCGGGTGACGGTCATGGCCTCGATCATGATCATGGACGAATTGCACGAGGCCAACCGCCAACGGACGGCGCTGGAAGCAGAGCTCGCGAGCCTGCGCAAGAATCAGGATGGCGCCGCCGTCGCGGCCGAACGCAACGACGAGGCGGTGGCAAGCATGCTGACCGAGCTCACCACCCAGGTGAAGGCGATTTCCGCCAAGCTCAACGGCACGCCGGACGAGACTTGAGGTTTCCTGGCTACAGCGAACTGCCCGGTTCTCACGACACCGGTGAATTGTCGATGTTCGCCCTTTTGTTTTAGCCGGATTCGAACTATATAACGAAGGCGGTCTGCGCGCCCCGACAGGATTTCAAATATACCCAGGGGCCATACTCGATCTTATGGGAGCTGTCCCTATTCCGGCTCGTGGGCTGGAACACATGGCGCCCACCTACTTTGTAGGCACCCGGGATCGAATCATCCATCGGCTGTCGTGGATCGCACCATTTCTCTTATGCGCCGCGTTCACGTGGGCACTTTTTCCATGAATGTTTGCGTCTTATGGGCCGAGCGCTACGCCTCGGGTGCGCGATCGCCTGCATAAAAGACAATCTCTTCAGAACGCCCAGAAGCCCGGTTCGGCAGGGAGGACGAACCGGGCTCTGGCGCGACGACTGGAGGTCAGTGCGTTCGCATCCAAGGCTAACGCATGTCTCCCGACAGTGGGAACCGGTTTCGGGATAAAGACATGCGCAATGGAAGAAGGCGGCAGCCTGTCGGGCTGCCGCTTATTGTCATACGATCAGAACGACCGCTGGAAGCGGAGGAGGCCGGTTTTGGTCTTCGGGCCGTCATGGGGATCGCCATAGATGCCTTCGACCAGGACGGAGAAGCCGGAAGCCACCTGCCAGCTCACGTCACCAACCAGGCGCCACGAGCCGTCATCCCAGAACTGGAGGTCGTTCGACAGCGTGATCGTGTCGGTGACCTTGGCCTGCAGGCCGAGGATGGCGCTGAAGCCGTCATAGTTGAAGAAGATGTTCTGGTTGCTGTAGGAATACATCGGCATGAAACGGACGCCGAACATGCCGAACTGACCGRCAATCAGACCCTTGAAGGCGACGGTCTTGTCGGATTCGTCATAGCCCACGCCGCCGGCAACCTGCCAGTCGCCGAACGTGTCCAATACGCCGGCTTCGACGTCGGGCATGTATTTATGGCCCTTCCGCGGAGCGTTGGTGTCCTTGGTCACATCCCAGAAGTCGCTTGTATTGTGCTCTTCAGGCGAATTGTATTCATCGGCGTCGTTATCGAGCGAGACATAAGCCTTCAGCGAACCGAATTCCGCGGTGTAGCTGATATACTGGCGTGAATCCGGGAAATTGTCGTTCGAATAGTAAAAACCGCCATCGTCGGTGAAGCCGCCATAGCCGAAGAACTTCTGCCACTGGCTGTCGAAATTGCCGAATTCCAGGCCGCCGATGCCGAAGATGTAGTACCACTTCAGCGCGTCGGTGCCGTTGTCGCCAGGAGTACCGGCAGCATCCTGGCCATTGTTGATTTCATCGCCCTGGATGCGAACCCAGCTGTAGACCGTGCCCCATTCAGAATCATTCTTGGCTTCGACGTCCAACTTGACGCGGCCGTGGTTGTCGTAAGTGGCCGACTCACCGCCTACCTTGGAAAAGCGCTTCTCGTAGCGCAGTTCACCACCGATCCTGAGGCAGGTCTCGGTGCCCGGAATGTAGAAAAAGCCGGTGCCATAGGCATCGCAGACTTTAACATATTCCATCGGTTCCGGTTGCGCGGCAACGACGGCGTCGGCGGCCTGAGCGCCGGACACGACTGCCAATGCGGCTGCCGAGCCGAGCAAAAGGCTCTTGATTGTCATGGGATGATCTCCAGTAATAATTCGATCAGGGTCCGGGCCTTGCCGCCAGGCGGCTACCCCTGTCCGGATCCTTGTGCGTGCGAGACAGTAACAACTGATCTCGACCCACGCCTAACATTTCGAGAAATCGCGAACAATCAGGGGGCCATATTAATTGGCCGCAGGAAACCGCTAAACGCCTTTGGCGTTGCGCGAATAACACACTCTATAGAGATGGTCTAAAATGACACATTTCCCCTATATCCAAGTCGTAATTTCGACCTGATTTTCAAGACCCCCGAGCATTTTTTTGCGGCGTCGCCAGCGCTGTCGCCGGGGGAGGAGCGGGAGAAAGTGAAGCGAGATCGGAATACCGATCTCGACGACAGCAAGGACGCGGCGGCTGCACGATACGGTGCCCCTTGCTGCCGCTCCCGAAAGCGTCGCTGGTTCAGCAACCAGGCGCATCCGCTGCGGCGGATATCATCGATACTTTCGGGAGCAGGCCTATTCCTCGATCCGCTTCCCATCAATCCTTGTGCAAGCGGATGCCGATCAAAGCGGACTTTCGTCGGCAAGCCGGCGATTCATCCGCTGAGAGTCCTTTGTCTTGTCGCAGGTTCTGTCGGAAAACCGTGGGACACTTTTCCCGAACCTGCTTCGTGATCAGTTCGAGCAGTTGGTGCCGGGAGGCGGATCTTCGCCGGCGTTGCAACCATTATAGTGAGCGTTCCACAGTGACGCTTTCTCGCTCTTCACGGCATGCAGGCGCTGGGTCGTCGTATTGCCGTGATCGATTGCGAGCGACGCGGTGGAAGAAACCACCAGCAGCATGACGGCCGCTGACGAGAATCTGAGTCCGATGTCCTTCATATGAGTTCTCCGGGACGATAGACAGATCGGCGCCATGCCGTTGGGCAAAGCACCGGTCGCTAATGTTACCCTTATCGACCCGGCGTCAAATCAAAAAAGCGATCCGGCGATTTTGTCCCACTCGCCTGAGCACGCCGACGCACAAGAGCGGAATTCAGGGCAAATGACCTTGGACGGATCACTGCCGATATCTGATACCTATCGTTCCTCAGGGTTTCAGCGACGGAAAATAATCGACAGCTTTGTCGGTTAGCAGGTTTTTGATATCGGCCAGCGGGACGGAGACGATGGCTCCCATGCAGCCGGTATCCTCGATATCGCCGATGAAGAATACCGCAACATCGTCCTGGGCAAAGCTGACATCGAGACCCTCGGTCATATTGTCGTTGGTTACGCACCCGGCGGTACGATCGGCATCGTAATCGGATGCCTTGCGATAGGCCGCGATGACCCAGTCGATCAATGGCTGAGTCGGAGCGTTTCTGGCGGCGTCCCAGTCCTTGAAAATTTGGCTGGGATCGAGGGCACGACCCGCGCGGACGTCGTAGGTGTAGTAGCTGGTGCCGTCGTCGGGTGCCCCTCCGCCGCAAGAACTGCGGCCGGCCTGGCGGATGGTCATCACCGTGTCGCTGAGATAGTCAATCGAGATGCGGTCTTGATCGATCCCGCCCAGCGAGGCGCCGCCAGTCCCGAACGGGATAGGCATCCAACCACCGCTGCGATAGTCTCTGCCGAGGCACTCAAAGCCGACGAAGTTGGTAGCCCAGCGCCGCTGGTCGAGCATGGCATTGACCGGCGCGATATCGCCGCCGCCCGGGAGCGAGACGACACGGGGGAAGGCGAACTTGGTGCGCGGGTCGATCACCTCGCGATAAGTGGCGCCGCTTATTGGGGTCGGTTCCGGCTCGGGGCGAAATGACACCCGTGCGAGCACGCCGCGCCCGGTGATAGTTCGCACAGCAATCACCTAAGCACATCAAGCCTCAATCATTCGGTCCAATATCGCTCAACAGCCACCGATCGCCGGTCTTGCTGAAGACATAGTACTCTTCGTCGCATGTGGCGGCGTAGTAGGGTTTGCCATCCGCGTCCTTGTCGGCGACCGGCTTCGCTTTGGCGAGGCACTTGCGGACTTCTGGCGGCAGAAACTCCTTCCAGCGGTCAGCGAAGTTTGCCGCTGTTATGTCGGGTGTGCCAATCGGCTGTGGGAACTTGATCAATTTCGCCGTGGTTTTCACGTCCCCCTTGTCCATGGCGGCAGTGAATTTAGCCCAGAACGCCTTGAACCCGTCATCCGCGCCAAAAACCGGGCCGGCGATCGAAAGCGAAATAAGAATAGCAAATCCAGTCAATATCTTACGCATAAGATGCATTTGAACCTCCAAATTTACATAAGTGGGATAATCATAGGGGCGGTTCCGGCTGAGGGCGAACTGTCATCCGAAGGCTGTTTCTGCTGTCCCAATTGAACAGGTACGGCAATTTGCTCGGTAATTCATTGATTTACAAGGAGCAAATGTTGCCGTCCACTCCACGTCCTGCAACGCCGGTCGAACCCACGGCTCCGTCTACCTGGATAGTGTTGTTCTGGGATGCAGAACTTTCCTTGATGCCCGCGAAACCGTCGTCTTTGGTTTGAAGAATGTATTTTCCATATGCCAGCTGGTAGGTCGTGTCCGAGCCGTTGATATCGTACTGATCGTTCGAAATGCCTATCTGAACTGCATCGGTCATTGTTATGCCTCTGGGTTTGTGTCGGTCTGTTTTGCGTGGTGGTGGGTTTGATGCTTGTTTGTTTCAGTCGGTTGTCCGGGCGCGGTGAAATTCGTTTCAATTGTTTCAAGGCTGTGAAATGGTTGAAGCCTCATCGTGACGAGCCGTAAAATCCACGCGAAAACGCAGGCATCTCAGTTGGTTCCGCCGAGCTTCGTTTGGCAGCGTGACTGGCTGCCGGCGTGCGCAGCCGCGCATGTAGAGGCCGGCAAAGGGAGGGGAGAGGTCTTTGTTTGTGGTGGGCAGGGGGCTCGGCGGACAGCTACTGCTGGCGGCAGCACTCCGATGTATTCGTGCACACAGGACGTCGGCGATGTTCTGATGATCATCGACGCGAAGAACGACCCGGCCGCGAAATGGTATGCCAGCTTTGGCGCCGAACCGCTCGGGGATCGGCCGCGGACGCTGGTCGCGCCTTTGTCAACTTTCGCAGTCGCCTTGAAAGGCAGCGGGCATCTTTGACCCTTGCGCTGGTCACGTCGGCGCCCGAGGGTGCGACGTTCCAAGGGCGATGCACACATTAAGCTGTCTCGCCACCAGCCATGCGTTTTTTCACCAAAGGGGGTCGTTTTGATACCAGCATGGTAGAGCGATCATTCTACCATTGTCGGCATGAACACGACAAAACAGAAAATCGCAGGCGACCTCGACCGGCAGTTTGCCGAACAAGGTTTCGCCGAGCAGGGCGTCGAAGCGTTGCGGGCTGGCGCTGATGTGTCGCTGCGCACGCTCTACAAGTATTTTCCCAGCCGCGAGGCGATGGTGGTGGGGGCGCTGGAATACCGGGACAAGACCTATTTCGATTGGCTTGCCGGCGGGCCGCAGGACGGTGTCGACCACGTTCTTTATCCGATCATCCGCCTTGCCGACTGGCTGCGCGAAGTGGCCAATACAGGTTGCCTGTTTCTCAATGCGCTGGCCGAACATCCTGACAGCGAAGCGATCCGCGCGGTCGTCATCGATCACAAGGCTCGGCTCGCCGACGAGTTTCGCAGACGCCTTCAGACCATTGCGCCCGGTCGGGACACCGAGCAGCTCGCAGAGACGCTCTTCCTGCTTCACGAGGGCATG
Organism: Rhizobium sp. P2_G2; assembly: GCF_056403555.1. Classification (NCBI taxonomy): domain Bacteria; kingdom Pseudomonadati; phylum Pseudomonadota; class Alphaproteobacteria; order Hyphomicrobiales; family Rhizobiaceae; genus Rhizobium; species Rhizobium sp. P2_G2. Next base: position 88,744 of record NZ_JBFUFF010000003.1, on the reverse strand, counting down.
ACGCAGACGGCCCGTCTCAACGGGCGCGACCGGGCCAGTGCCGCGGCGCTTCGGGCGGCGAAAGCAGCGCTCGCAGCCGAGGGCATTGGCTGAACCCCTTCCGCCAACCTTGAAATTCCCGAGAGTCTTGAAACATGAAGATCAAACACGTTCATCTCTATAGCCACGACCTGCCGGTGAAAAACGGTCCCTATACGATGGCGAATGCCCAGGTCTGGTCGTTGAAGACGACGCTTGTCCGGCTTGTCGGCGAGGACGGAACCGAAGGCTGGGGCGAGACCTGTCCTGTCGGTCCGACCTATGCCGAATCCCATGCCGCCGGTGCCGTCGCGGCACTCACGGAAATGGCGCCGGGGCTCGTCGGCGCCGATATCTGGCCGCTGGCGCTCCAGCGCAAGATGGAGAGCCTGCTGAATGGCCACAACTACGCCAAGGCAGCCATCGATATCGCGGCCCACGACCTGATCGGCAAGAAGCTGGGTTTGAGCGTGGCCCAGTTGCTCGGCGGTGCCGCTACCGACAAGGTTCCATCCTACTACGCGACCGGCGTGGGCACGCCGGATGACATTGCCCGTATCGCCCGCGAGAAGATGGAGGAAGGCTATCCCCGTCTTCAGGTCAAGGTGGGCGGCCGGCCGGTGGAGGTCGATATCGCAGTGGTCCGCAAGGTCTGGGAAGTCATCGGAAAATCCGGCATGCGGCTTGCCGTTGATGCCAATCGCGGCTGGACCACGCGGGATGCGCTGCGCATCAGCCGTGAATGCTCTGACATTCCCTTCATCATGGAGCAGCCGTGCAACACGATCGAAGACCTGCAGAAGATCCGGCCGCAGGTCCAGCACGGCATCTACATGGATGAAAACAGCGTCAATCTCGCAACCGTCATCACGGCTGTCGGCACCGGGCTCGTCGACGGCTTCGGCATGAAGGTGACGCGCATCGGTGGCCTGCACAATTTCGCGACCTTTCGCGACATCTGCGCCGCCCGCAACCTTCCGCATACATGCGATGACGCTTGGGGCGGGGATGTCATCAATGCCGCCTGCACGCAGGCAGGTGCGACGATCAACCCCAAAAACTGCGAAGGGGTGTGGATTGCTTCGCCCTACATAGAAGGCCATTACGACAGAAAGAACGGCGTTCGGATCGAAGGCGGTCATATCGCACTGCCGAAGGGTGCTGGTCTTGGCGTGACGCCCGATGAAGGCATCTTCGGCAACCCGGTCGCCAGCTTCTAAACCGACATTTGGAGCGTAACATGAGATTTTCAGGGAAACTGGCTCTCGTCACCGGCGCTGCCGGCGGTATTGGCGCCGCTATCGTCACACAGCTTCGTGCCGAGGGCGCGCGGGTGGCCGTGGCCGACCGCGACGTGTCGGCAGTCGAGGCCGATGCCCATCTGCCGGGCAACCTTCTGGAGGCATCCTATGCCGATGGCTTGCCCCAGGCGGCCTTCGACGCGCTTGGCGGGCTCGACATCGTCGTCAACAATGCCGGCGTGATCACCCGCGGCAAGGTGACCGAAACAACCGATGCCGACTGGGACCTGTCCGTGGGCGTCAATGTCCAGGCGCCGTTCCGGGTCAGCCGCGCCGCCATTCCGCTGCTTGCCGCACGCGGCGGCGGGGCGATCGTCAACACCGCCTCCTGCTGGGGCCTTCGTCCGGGCCCGAACCATGCGGTCTACTGCATGACCAAGGCGGCAATCGCCTCGCTGACCCAGTGCATGGGCATGGACCACGCGCACCAGAACATTCGCATCAACGCCGTCTGTCCGAATGAGGTCAATACGCCCATGCTGCGCACCGGCTTCATCAAGCGTGGCTTCGATCCGGATACGGCGGTCGCCGAACTTGGCAAGACCGTGCCGATCGGCCGCATCGCCGAGCCGGAAGATATTGCCGACGTCGTGCTCTTCCTCGCCTCCGATGCCGCGCGCTACATGTGCGGCTCGTTGGTCGAGATCAATGGCGGAAAGGCGGTGGGCTGATGCGCTTCGACGGCAAGATTGCACTGGTGACAGGTGGGCGCTCCGGCATCGGCCAGGCGATTGCCCGGCGGCTCGGGGAAGAAGGCGCGCGCGTCTTCACCGCCCAGCGTGGGGAGGACGCTGAGTTCGAGAGTATTCCGACCGATTTCACCGATCCGGCTTCCGCCGGTAAGGCCGTGGACGCAGTGGTGGCTCGGGCGGGGCGGCTCGACGTGCTCGTCAACAATGCGGGCATGATGCAGGAAGCGCTGGTCGAGGATATGTCGCTTGCCGATTGGGAGCGCAATATCGCCGTCAACCTCACCACGCCCTTCATGCTGATCAAGGCGGCGATGCCGCATCTGAGAGCGGCAAAGGGCGCCATCGTCAATATCGGCTCCATCGAGGGGCTGGGTTCGAACCCGAAGCACGCGGCCTATTGCGCCTCGAAATCCGGCCTGCACGGGTTGACCCGCGCCGTCGCCATCGATCACGGGGCCGAGGGCGTGCGTTGCAACGCGGTCGCACCCGGCTGGATCGATACGGATCTCAACATGGACTTCATCGAGAGCATGCCGGACCCGGCCGCGTTCCGCCGCGAGATCGGCCGCATCCATCCGGTCGGCCGCACCGGCAAGCCGGAAGAGGTGGCAGCCCTTGTCGCCTGGCTCGCCTCGCCGGAAGCCGGCTTCGTCACCGGCCAGGTCTGGACCATCGACGGCGGCCGCATGGCAAAGCTCAGCCTGCCGTGAATTCGGCACGATCTCAAGCCGGAGGGGTATAGCGTGAATGTGCGATGCCTGGAAAATGTCGAACTGGACAAGCTTTCAATCGAGCACTGCGACGGGCGCATGCTTACGTTGACAGAAGAGATGAAATTGTCGTGACAGCGTGGCGTGCAAAAAAAGCCCTGCCGGGGTAAAGGGCAGGGCTTGGAGGGAAGAGGGGTAACAAGCGTTATATTTTGCGCAGCGCTTCTGCGTCGCTGATCTGGATGACCCGGCCGCGGATGGTTACGCCCGAGTTCTTGAGGAGCGAGAAGGCGCGCGACAGCGCTTCGGGCGCCAGGCCGAGCTTGCCCGCCAGCAGGCTCTTCTGGAATGGCAGCCGGAAGGAATTGGCGTGTCCGTCGCCCTGGTTATGCGAAAGTTCGAGCAGGTAGCGCGCGACGCGCTGCGGCGCCGTATGCAGCCGGTCATTGGCGACATTCATGCGGGCGTCATTGAGGTGCCGGGCCATGATGTTCATCAGCGACAGCGACAGTTCCGGCTCCTCCGCCATGATGTGGCGGATCTTGGCATAGTCGAAACGAGCCAGTGTCGAGGGTTCGGCAGCCTGGGCGTTGAATGTGTGGCGGTCGCTGAGGAACATGGCGCATTGGCCAAAAACGTCGCCGGGGCCGAACACGCCGGTATCCGCTTCCTTGCCGTCCAGGCCGGTCCGGTAAAGCCTGACATAGCCGGCGATCACGACATAGAAGCAGTCGGCCGCAACGCCTTCGCGGAACAGAAGGTCACGCGCCTCGGCGCTGAAGATCACCACGCCGTCGAGAATCCTTTTGACCAGACTGGGATTGAGCCCAGCCAGCAGCGGTGTCGACTGTAAAATATCCCTGTCGCGGAGATTCATCCTCAATACCTTGTTCATTCGTACCTCCGGGCGCGCCTGAGTTATGGCGTCATAATACCCTGAAGCGTCGGAGAAAAATTTGATGAGGATCAAATTGCTCGGCCTTTTCCGGCAATAAAATGAAAAAACCCGGCATTGTGCCGGGTTTTTTACGCGTGGTTTGAGGATGGGGCAGGCTATTCCGCGGCCAGGGGCTTTTCCTGGATGTCATTTGCGGCCGCGCGCTGCGGCCGCGCGTGCGTCGTTTTCGGCTCGACGGCGGCCTTGTCCATTTCCAGCGACTGCAGCCTTTCCTCGAGCGACGACAGCGTGCGGCTGTTTTCGCCAAGGATGCGGGTCAGCTCTTCATTCTCCAGCGCTTCCTGCTCCTCTTCCTTCTTGCCGAACATACGGCCGAAGATCCAGCCGAGCAGCCACGACAGGTCGTCCATGACCAGGAAGACGGCCGGCACGACGATAAGGGACAGAACAGTCGAGACGATGATGCCGCCCATGACGGCGATCGCCATCGGAGCACGGAAGGCGCCGCCTTCGCCGACGCCGAGCGCCGAGGGCAGCATGCCGGCCGACATGGCGATCGAGGTCATGATGATCGGCCGGGCGCGCTTGCGGCCGGCTTCGACCATCGCCTCCGTCCGCTTCATGCCCCGATGCATCATCTCGATGGCGAAGTCGACCAACAGGATGGCGTTCTTGGCGACGATGCCCATCAGCATCAGGATACCGATCAGCACAGGCATGGAGAGCGCATTGTGGGTGACGAGCAGCGCGATCGCCACGCCGCCGGTCGCAAGCAGCAGCGAGTACAGGATGGTAATCGGTTGGATCACATCCTTGAACAGCAGGATCAGCACGCCGAAGACCAGCAGGACGCCAAGGAGCATGGCCTTGATAAAGCCCAGAAACATTTCCGTCTGGATCTTGGTGTCGCCGCTTTCGAGCTTCTGCACGTTGGGCGGCAGTTTGGCCTGCTTGACCGCCACGTCGAAGGCCTTGGTGGCGGTGTCCAGCGCCACGCTGGGCGGCAGGCTGGCGCCCAGCGTCACGACGCGGTTGCGGTCGTAGCGCTTGATCACGCTCGGGCCTTCCGAGTAGCGGATGTCGGCGACCGATTCCAGGGGCACGGTGGCGCCGCTGGCGGTCGGTACTTTGAGAGCCTTGATCGCGGCCATGTTGCGGCGGACCGCAAGGTCGAGCTGCACGCGGACCGGGATCATGCGATCGTCCAGATAGACCTTGGAAAGCGCCGTATCGACATCGCCGATAGTTGCGACGCGGACGAGGTCGGACACCTGCTGCGTGGTGATGCCGAGACGGGCCATGCGCACCGGATCGGGCTTGATCTGGACTTCCGAACGGGGCAGGGCACCTTCGGTGCCGACATTCTGCAGTTGCGGCTGCTGGCGCAGCTTGGCTTCGAGCACGGCAGTGGCCGCGTCGAGGTCGTCGGCATTGGCCGAGGTGAAGTTATAGGTGATATCCTGGTCGCCGCGATCGTTGAGCTTCAGGATACGCACATCCGGAATGTCGGCGACACGCTTGAAGATCTCCGATTCGATCGTCCATTGTGGGACAGTGCGGCCGTGCTCGGTCATTTTCGGAATGTACTGGCCGATGACGGGCAGCTTGGTGAAGATGTCGTTGACCAGCTTCTTCGGCAGTGAATGCTCGATCTTCTTCAGATTGACGTAGATCGAGCCGCGGCGCAGTTCGAGATCGCCCTTCGGCGAAGAACCGCCGAGGATATAGATATTCTCGATACCGGGCAGGTTCTTGATGCGATTGTAGACCTCAGTCGTCGTTGCGTCGGTGTCGGTAAGACCGGCACTGGGCGGCAGCTCGACCGACAGGGTTATACGGCCGGAATCTTCCGGCGGCATGAAGCTGCCCGGCACCTGCAAAAGCAGAAAGAAAGAGCCGATGATAAGCGCTATGGAGCCGAGGAACGTGCCGTAGCGGCCGTACCATCTCCTCGTAACTGCGCTGACCGCAGCCGTGTAAGCGCGCATCAGGGGGCCTTCGCTGTCATGGCCGTCATGGTCCAGGTTGGCGTCGGAGGCACGCATGAGATAGGCGGCCATCAGCGGTGTGATCAGGCGCGCCACGGCGAGCGAGAAGAACACGGCTATGGCGACTGTCAGGCCGAACTGGATGAAATACTGGCCGGGAATACCGCCCATGAACGACACCGGCGCGAAGACCGCGATGATGGTGAAGCTCGTGGCGATGACTGCGAGGCCGATTTCGTCGGCGGCTTCGATGGCGGCGCGATAGGGCGTTTTGCCCATCTTGATATGCCGCGCGATATTCTCGATCTCGACGATGGCGTCATCGACCAGAATACCGGTCGCCAACGTCATGGCGAGAAAACTCACCAGGTTGAGCGAAAAGCCCAGCATCGACATGATCCAGAAAGTCGGGATCGCCGAGAGCGGCAGGGCCACCGCCGAGATGAGCGTCGCACGCCAATTGCGCAGGAACAGGAAGACAACGATGACAGCCAGTACGGCGCCTTCGACCAGCGTATCGATGGCCGCTTCATAGTTGCCATAGGTGAAATAGACGGAATCGTCGACGAGCTGGAGATTGACCTCGGGATGCTTGGCGGTGACACCCGCCAGCGCTGTCTTAACCGACTCCGCCACCGTTACTTCCGAGGCGCCCTTCGAGCGGAACACGGCAAAGGAGACGACGGGATTGCCGTTGAAGCGCGAAAAAGAGGTCGGCTCCTTATAGGTGTCTACGACCGTGCCGAGATCCGAGAGCTTGACGAAGCGATTGTTGCCGACGGCAATCGTCGTATTCGCCAGGGCTTTCACGTCGCGCGTGTCGCCAAGCGTACGGATCGCCTGTTCGGAGCCGGCGAGCTGGCCACGGCCGGAGCCTATGTCGGCATTGGTGTTGCGCAGCTGCTTGTTCACGTCGACGGCGGTGATGCCGTAGGAATTGAGCTTGGCTGGGTTGAGCTGGATATGCACCTCGCGGTCAGCGCCGCCGAAGCGGTCGATGCGACCGACGCCGGGCTTGCCCTGCAGGGCGCGCTTGATGGTGTCGTCGACGAACCAGGAGAGCTCCTCGAGCGTCATGTTAGGTGAGGAAATGGCAAAGGTCTGGATCGCCTGGCTTTCGACTTCGATCTTGGTGACCAGCGGCGTGTCGGAGGTCGCCGGCAGATCTGAACGGATCTGGTCGACCTGGTCCTTGACGTCCTGCAGCGCCTTGTCCGAAGGCACTTCGATCTTGAACATGATCAGCGTCGTAGAAACGCCGTCGTTGACGGTGGACTGGATATAGTCAACGCCGGCAATGCCGGCGACTGCGTCTTCCACCTCGCGTGTGACCTGTGTTTCAAGCTCGGCCGGTGCGGCGCCAGCCTGCGTGACCTGCACGGAGACAATCGGCACGTCGATGTTCGGGAAACGCGTGATCGGCAGGTTGAAAAACGAATACAGCCCGAGCAGCAGCAGCAGGAAGAATGCCAGCAGGGGTGCTACGGGATTGCGAATGGACCAGGCGGAAAAATTCATGACCCTCTGCTCCGTCAGTTCGACGCGGTTTTCTCAGGCACCGGTGTGATCCGGTCGCCGTCGCGGACATAGGCGCCGGCCTTTTCGACGACGACGTCGTTGGCGGCGAGGCCCTTGGAGATTTCGATATAGTCACCGTCCTGGACGCCGGTCTCGACCTTGCGCATCTCGACGCGGTTATCCTGGACGCGGCGGACGTCCATGCCTTCCTTCTCCGCGGTCACGGCGGTCAGCGGCAGCGACAGGACCTTGCGCTCGGAAATGATGATCTCGGCGCTGGCATACATGCCGATGCGGGCAACGGCCGGATCTTCGATGGTGATCTTGACTGTACCGAGACGGGTCTGGGCGTCGACCACGGGATCGATCATGCGCACCTTGCCGTCGACTTCCGTCGAGGTGCCGGCGACAGAGACATGCACGGTCTGGCCGGGCTTGAGCTTCAACAGATCGCCTTCGGCGACATCGGCCTTCAATTCGATGGCGTTGTCGCGGATGATGGTGAAGAGCGGGCTGCCGGCATTCATCATCGCGTTGGCGCCCATCTTGGCGGTGCGTGCCGAGACCACGCCGGCCACCGGCGTCTTGACGTCGGAGCGGGCGAGTTTCAGGTCTATATCGCTGATTTGCGCGTCCAGCACCTTCACATCAGCCTCGTTGGCGAGAATGCCCTGGCGGGCGGCGTTGACGCGGGCGGTCGCGGCCGTTGCGGCGGAACGCAATTGTTCGGCCTGGCTTACCGGTACTGCGGCGCTTTTCACCAGGTTTTCGGCGCGGACGGCCTGGCGGATGGCTTCCTGCTCATTGGCCTGGGCTTCGGCGAGCTGCGCTTCGAGCTGGGCGCCGACGGCGACCGTCTTGGCGCGATTGGCCTGCAGCTGGCTCTTCTGCAGGATCAGCGAATCCTGTTTAAGCGTCGCCAGTGTCTGTCCGGCTTTGACGACATCGCCGACATCGGCGTCGAGTTTGTCGATCTGCAAGCTATCGACTTCCGGCTGAACGTAGACTTCTTCCACCGCCTGGATCGTGCCGGTGACGATGACCCGATCGGTCAGCGTCCGCTCACGCACCGTGACGACGCGGATTGCCGGGAAGCTCTGGGCTTTGGCCGCGGGTGTGGTGCTCGTGTCCTCGGCCGCGGCCAAAGCGGGGGCAGCCATGAGGATGGAGGCGGCCAGAATGGCTGCGGTCTTGACAATGGGCATACGGACGTCCTCGGCCGGAAACAAGCACAGTCGGGGCTTTGGTGTGGTTCGCGATCCCCATCGCATACCCTCTGCGCTGGTGGGCTCCGGTCAAGCCGGCTGATTATGCCCCGCGCGGTCTTTTCGACCCCATCCCCGACCCACACAACTGACCCGGACCGGCGGCCTGATCGCGTGCAGAAATCTCTCAATGCGACCTATTTGGACATAGTTTTGCGTCGCACAAGTGGCGATATGCTAAAAACGCGGCGAATTTACAAAACTTTACCTGAAAATCGGGTTCCGGTGAGCAAGGTGTTACGCAAAAGCGACAGGTTTGATCAAAACCATTGAAATCATGCTACAAATGCATGTCTCGCAAATACCGTGAGTCGGTTTTGCATGGCGATACTGACAGGCCTTTTGGGATCAAGCCTTTACCGATCGCAGCAGCATGCCGAAGAGGTCGTGTGGTTCGTCCGGATCGGCAAGCAGATCGAGTTCCTCGTAGAATTTTTCATCCTTCAGGCGGTCGCGCAGGTAGCGCAGTGCCGAAAAATCCTCGATGGCGAAGCCGACGGAATCAAACAGGGTGATCTGGCGGGCGCTGGCACGGCCGGGCTCCTGGCCGGCAATCACCTTCCAAATTTCATGGATCGGATGGTTCTTGTCGATCTGCTGAATCTCGCCCTCGATCCAGGTTTGCGGCGGATATTCGACGAAGATGTCGGAGCGCAGCACGATGTCGCGATGCAGTTCCGTCTTGCCTGGGCAGTCACCGCCGACGGCATTGATATGGATGCCTTCGCCGACCATGTTGTCGGTCAGGATCGTGGCATTCTTCTTGTCGGCGGTGACTGTGGTGATGATATCGGCGCCTGTCACAGCTTCTTCCGGCGTTGCCGCCGCGACGATGTCGAAGCCGTAAGCCGCGAGATTGCGCATGCATTTCTTCGTCGCAGTCGGATCGATGTCGTAGAGGCGAAGCCTGTCGATGCCGAGGACGGCCTTGAAGGCCAGCGCCTGGAATTCGGATTGGGCGCCGTTGCCGATGATCGCCATGGTCTTCGCACCCTTCGGCGCCAGATATTTGGCGACCATGGCCGAGGTCGCGGCCGTCCGCAAAGCCGTCAGGATGGTCATTTCGGTGATCAGCATCGGGTAGCCGCTGGCCGTGTCGGCAAGCACGCCGAAGGCGGTCACCGTCTGGCGGCCGGTGCGGGTGTTGTAGGGGTGGCCGTTGACATATTTGAAGCCGTAGAGCGTGCCGTCGCTGGTCGGCATCAGCTCGATGACGCCATCAGCCGAATGCGAGCCCACCCGCGGCGTCTTGTCGAACAATTCCCAACGGCGGAAATCCTCCTCCAGGTAGCCGACGAGTTCCGTCATGAACCTCTCGATGCCGATCTTCATGACGAGCTTCATCATGTTGTCGACGCTGACGAACGGCACGATGTTGAGGTTCGGAATCGGGTTCATGAATAGCTCCGGGTTGGCCTGTCCATGACGCGCTTGCCGACCAGGCTGGCGGCAAGATCGGCCATCAGGATGGCGGTGCGGCCGCGGTCGTCAAGGAAGGGGTTGAGTTCGACAAGGTCGAGGCTGCCGACCAGGCCGCTGTCGCAGAGGATCTCCATCACCAGATGCGCCTCGCGGAAGGTGGCGCCGCCGGGCACGGTGGTGCCGACCGCCGGGGCGATCGACGGATCGAGGAAATCGACGTCAAGGCTGACATGCAGCATGCCGCCGGCCGCTTCGACCGCGGCGAGGAAGCGCTTGAGCGGCGCGGCAATGCCTTCTTCGTCGATCATCCGCATATCGCAGACCCCGATGCCGGCATCGCGGATCGCGGCGCGTTCGGCTGGATCGACGCTGCGGATGCCGATCATCGCGACATTCTTCGGATCGACGGTGGTGGCGAGCGGCGGAAAGTGGCCGTCGAATCCGGGACGGCCGGTGAAATAGGCGACGGGCGTGCCGTGCAGATTGCCGCTTTCGGTCGTGGCCAGCGAATGGAAATCAGTATGGGCGTCAAGCCAGAGCACGAAGAGCGGCTTGCCCATCTCCTTGGCACGGCGCGCCATGCCGGGGACGGTGCCGGCCGACAACGCATGGTCGCCGCCAAGAAAGATCGGCATGCCTTCGGCGCTCGCGGCATAGGCGGCATCCGACAGCGCCTCGATCCAGGCAACGACTTCGTCGAGCTTCTTGATCGTCGGGTTGGTGTGCGGCTCGACCTTGTGCACGAGCGGTCTGACATCACCGAGATCGACGACTTCGTGACCGAGCTCTTCAAGTGACTCTGCAAGACCAGCGGCACGATAGGCGGCCGGACCCATGTCGCAACCGCGTCGGCCAGACCCTTCCTGCACCGGGGCACCCAAAAGTTTCACCAGCATGTTCGCGCTCCCTCAACTGTTGTGATTAGACCATATGTGATCGGCGATTTGAACATATTGATTTGGCAATCTTGTGAATGTAGCTTGCCATTTCGATCAATATGATTGCCGATTTGGTCAGATGGATGAATTGGACCACAGACTGATCACGCTGCTGCGGCACGATGCGCGCCGCGGCATTTCCGAGCTTGCCGCCGAGCTCGACGTGGCGCGCGCCACCGTCAGGAACCGCATCGAGCGTCTGGAGCGGTCGGGCGAGATTATCGGCTATACGGTGATCCTGAAATCGGACGCGATATCGCTGCCGGTTCGCGGCATCATGATGATCGAGGTCGAGGGCCATTCGGCCGACAAGGTGATCCGCGCGCTCGGCGGCTTTTCCGAGATCAGCGCCATCCACACGACCAATGGCCGTTGGGACCTGATCGCCGAACTGGGCGCGGCAACGCTGACCGATTTCGACGCCGTCCTGCGCCGCATCCGCCTGATCCCCGGCATTATCGGCAGCGAGACCAGCCTGCTGCTGGCAACGCCGCGCAGCACGAGGGCGAAGCTTTAACGGGCCTGTTGCTTGGCGACACCGAGATGCTGATGGCTTCACTGCGCAGAGTCGGTGGAAGCCGACACGTTGCGCCACGCCGCGACAATCGCCGCATCCCCAGCCTGCTTCTTCTCGATCGCCGCGACAGTGTCGCTGCCGAGCGGCAGGCGGACCGGCGGATTGGCGACCTGGACGAAATCGATCAGCACATCGGCAAGTTTGGCCGGGTCGCCCGGCTGGTTGTTGCTCATCCCGGCCGCCCGCTGGCGAACCACGCCCGCGGTTGTGTCGTAATCGGAAATCCGAGCCGGACTGACGGATAGCGACGATGAGTCCAGGAAATCGGTGCGGAAATAGCCCGGCTCGATCGCCGTCACATGCACGCCGAGCGGTGCAAGTTCGTCATGCAGCGCTTCGCTCAATCCCTCGACGGCGAATTTCGCCGAGCAGTAGATGCCGAAACCGGCGGCCGCGCGATAGCCGCCGATGGAGGAGAAATTCAGGATGCGGCCGGATCGCTCGCGGCGCATATGCGGAAGGACGGCGCGGGTGACATTGAGCAGGCCGAACACATTGGTGCGGTAGATCGCCTCGACTTCCGCCGCCGTTGCTTCCTCGACGGCGCCCAAGAGGCCGAAGCCGGCATTGTTGACCAGCACATCGATGCGGCCGAAGCGGGCGATGGCTGCCTCGACGGCCGCTGCCGCCCGTGCCTCGTCGGTCACGTCGAGCGCGACGGCCAGCAGGTTGGCATGATCGCCGAAGCGGTCGAGCACGGAATTGGGATTGCGCGCTGTGGCGACGACCTGGTCGCCCTTGGCCAGTGCGCGTTCAGTGATGAGGGCGCCGAGACCGCGGGACGCGCCGGTGATGAACCAGGTTTGCATGGGAATAACCTCGAATTTGTGATGGATGGAGAGCGGGAGACCGGCCGGATGCCGGCCTCCGAAATGTCGGAGTGGTCGCCGCTCGGCTCAGTCGAGCACTTCGGCGAGTTCGATCAGGTTGCCGAACGGATCGGCGAAGAAGGCGAGGCGGCGGCTGATGGCCGGCAGTTCGAACGCTTCGGTGACGACGGGAACGCCGCGTTCACGCAAGGTCGCCACGGTCTTGTCGATGCTCTTCACGGTGAGGCAGAAATGATGGTAGCCGCCATATTTCAGGCTGTCGGCCAGATCGGTATAGGGGCGGACGCGCTCAGGGGCGGGTTCGCCGCCGCCGAGTACTTCGATAAAGAAATGGTCGTCCGTGGGCGGGGCAAGATAGGCCAGCTTCTCGTCGGCAAAATCCCATTCGTGGATGACGCGGAAATCGAGTTTCTCGACATACCAGCGCTTGGCGGTTTCGAGATCGGGGGTGCGGACGGCGACATGGTGGCCGCGCATGTCGGCGAAGGGCGAAGCGGTGTTGGCTGCGGGTGCGATGAAGTCGGCCATTGTTCTATCCTCTTTCTGGAGCGGCGGCCCTCATTGGCCGGTGAGAGAGATTTAGCGCTTTGCTATTCCAACGATTAGAGCGATAATAATCAGAACAATCATGAGTGAAACTCAGCAATGCGCGCCACTGATCTCTCCGAACTGGCGGCTTTCGAGGCTGTTGCCCGCCATCGCAGCTTCCGCAAGGCGAGCGAGGAACGCGGCGTCACCGCCTCTGCGATCAGCCATGCGGTCAGCGACCTCGAAGCGCGGGTGGGCATCCGGCTTCTCAACCGCACCACGCGCAGCGTCTCGACCACCGATGCCGGGGCAATGCTTCTGGCGCAGCTGTCGCCGGCGCTTGGCGAGATCGGCTCGGCGCTGGATGCGCTCAACCAATATCGCGAGACGCCGTTCGGCAAGGTGCGGATCAACGCGCCCAATTCGATCGCGCCTTTCGTGCTCGGCCCGGTCATGGGCAGGCTGATCCGCGACAACCCCAATCTCGAACTGGAAATCGTCGCCACCGACCGGCTGGTCGATATTGTCGAGGAAGGCTTCGACGCCGGCATTCGGCTGGGCGAGAGCTTGAAGGAGGGCATGACGGCGGTCCGGATCAGGCCGCGGCTGCGCCTTGCCGTGGTCGGGTCACCGCGTTATTTCGAGCATCGGCCCATGCCGGAAATACCGGCCGATCTCAGACATCATGTCTGCATCCGCAACATGTATGCAAGCGGCGCTTATTATCCATGGTCTTTTGCATTGAACGGCGAGGCGGTCGATTTCGAGCCGAGCGGGCCGCTGTCGCTGCATGACCACGAACTGATGGTCGAGGCAGCGCTCTCCGGCCTGGCATTGGCCTATGTCTGGGAGGATCGTGTCCGGCCGCATATCGAGAGCGGCAGGCTCGTGCAGTGTCTCGGCGCCTGGTGTCCGCTCGAGGACTGGCTCTACATCTATTACCCGACCCGCAGGCATATGTCGGCCGGCCTGAGGGCCGTCATCGAGGCGATGCGCGTGTGACCGCAGCGTTGAAAACGCATCGTGGCCAGATAGATCGGTGCGCCCACACCGCGAATGCTCTCCTGCTTGTCAGCGGCCGGAAATCGGCAGCGAGACGATAAAGGTCGAACCTTCGCCTTTCCTGCTTTCGACGGTTATTTTGCCGCCATGGAGTTCGACGTAGGATTTCACCAGGTTGAGACCGATGCCGGTGCCGGCAATCCCCGTCGACGTTCGCGCGCGAAAATAGCGTTCGAACATTTTTGGCAGATCGTCCTGATCTATGCCAATTCCGCCATCCCGCACCGAGACTTCCACTTTGCTTCCGTCGGACCGGCCTCGGACTTCGATCTCGGCCGAACCGGGTGAATATTTCACTGCATTTGACAGCAGATTGCCGAAGATCTGTTCGAGTGCAGACCGGTCCGCCACGATCGTCTGGGGCAAATTCGCGAGATCCAGGGAGATGTGGTGGTCTTTGGATAATTCCTGCTGGCGTTGGCAGCAGGCGGACAATAAATCCCGGATATGACATTCCTCGGCCTTCATCCCAGCCATGCCGGATTCCAGCTTGTCGAAGGAGAGAATGCTTTCCATCAGTTCGACCATCCGGCTGACGGCGAGGCGAATTTGCTGAGACTTGTCCGCGACAAAGTTCGGCTCGATTTCTCCTTGCCGTCTGACCAGCCGCTGGGCGGCTCCATCGATGATCGCCAGGGGCGTTCGAAACTCATGGCTGGCCATGGCCACGAATTGTCTCTGCAGCGCGCTTGCCTTCTGCTCGCGTTCCAAGGCATCTGTCAGCCGGCGTGATGTTTCTTCAGCCTCGAAAGCCCTTCGTTTCAAGGCTTCCGTCTTCTTTCGAGCGGTTATATCCCTGGCGACACCGATCAGGCCAATGATATCTCCATCGGCATTGCGCAGCGGAATCTTGCTTGAGGAAAGCCATTTCTCGTGCCCCTTGGCATCGATAACGGCCTCCTCTTCGTCGATCATGGCATGCCCGGTGCGGAGGATCTCGCATTCTTTCGCACGGAATTCGGCGGCCCTGGCCGCATCGTGCAAATCGGAATCCGTGAGACCCACCATGTCGCTTGACCGCTCGCGTCCGCTATCCGACGCAAGGGCGTGGTTTGCGACCAGGAATCGGCTGTCGGTGTCCTTTATCCAGAGATAGTCAGGGACTTGATCGATCAGAGTCTGAAGCGATACGAGCACGTTGCTGCTGCTCGATTGCGAGCCGATGTCACGCGCTATTTCGTGCCGCGTGACCCAGCCGCCTTCTGTCTGGGGGTAGTGGCTGACCTTCAAAACTCCGCCATTCGACAGAGTTGCCGTCAGTTGTTCCGGCAGGTGGTGCAGCCTGCTGCCATCAGAAGGGATGAGGCATGCCCGGATATCGGCCTTGCGAAGGAACGCCACAGCCAGCAGATCTTCCAGTTGCCGCACATCGAGGCCGATCAATGTCGCGGCAGGTGATATTCCCAATATCGTTAGAAATGCCTGGTTGACATACCCGAGATGACCAGTGCCGCCGAAGAAAGTCACCCCCGCGGTGTCGTAATCCAGCGCGGTCATCAAGCCCGCCAATTTTTCACCCAAGCCATCGCCGGGGCGTTCAGGGCTGTGATCTTCGGATGTTTCCGCTGCAATCGATTTTGTAATGCAAATCTGGTTCGTCAAAATTCCATTGCTCATTACCGACCCCATACGTCAACCATCGTGAGCACAACGGGAATTATGTTAGAAAAACAATAATCTTGCGTAAATGGCCGAGAGATCGCCATCGGTTGCCGGCCGGCCGGGGGATCGGCGCGGCTTCGAAACGCGCTCGTCTCGGAGCGAGCCGCCGGCAAAATTGCGTTCATTGGCAGCGGTGCAGGTCCGATGCGTGCGACTTTGCCGCCGATCAAGCAGCCATGTCGCCCAAATCCTGCGGCTGGAACATACGACCGAGATTGAGAAAACAGATCATGCCGTTCTCGTGGGTGATGATCCCGTCGGAAAACCCGCGATCGCTTGAGGACGATATTTCGGGCAGCGGCTGGATCTGGCTGCCCTTGACGGTCAGGATGTCGGACACCTGGTCGACGAGCAGACCGAGCATCGTGTTGTGCACGTCCGCGACGACGATCGCGCTACGCTCGTTGGGAACGGTGGCCGGCATTCCAAGCTTGCGGGAAAGGTCGACGATGGGAATCACCGACCCCCGCAAATTCATGACGCCGAGGACGTCCGGTGGCGAATAGGGTAGCGGTGTGGACGGTGACCATCCGCGGATTTCGCGGATGGTCGTGGTCATGACGCAGAACTGCTGGCCGTTCAGACGGAAAGCAATGATTTCAAGGGTGTCGCGCTCAAGCCCGACCATGGAATTCGGATCAGCCATCAGAATTCTTCCCAGGTGTCGCCGGAGACGGCGGCATTGCCGTTGAAAGCCGTGGCAAGCTTGGCGGACATTTGGCGGGCCGGCGAGACGACGGGCTTTGCCGACGGCTTGACGAGGGCGGGGGCACTTGCCGCGCGCGGGCTATGGCCTCGATGTGCGGCCGGGACCGTTCCGATGTTGAATTGCCTCAGCAATTGGAAGAGGTTATCCGCTTCCTTTGCCAGACTGTGAGCCGCAGCCGTCGACTCCTCGACCATGGCTGCATTTTGCTGCGTGCCCTGGTCCATGGTGTTGACGGCCGTATTGATTTCCTTCAACCCGGTTGCCTGTTCTTTCGAGCTTTCGACGATTGCCGCGACATTGCCGTTGACCTGCTGCACCTGGGAGACGATCTCTTCAAGCGCCTTGCCGGTTTCGCCGACCAGCGCCACACCGCTTTTGACATGCTCGTTGGAGGCGGTGATCAATTCCTTGATCTCTTTGGCAGCTTTGGCGGAGCGTTGCGCCAGTTCGCGTACTTCCTGCGCGACGACGGCAAATCCCTTGCCGGCATCCCCGGCGCGTGCGGCTTCGACGCCTGCATTGAGCGCCAGAAGATTGGTCTGGAAAGCGATTTCATCGATGACGCCGATGATATTGCCGATTTCGGCGGATGAGGTTTCGATCTTGCCCATGGCATCGACGGCGCTGCGGACGACGATGCCGGAATGCTCGGCGTTCTCCCGCGTCTTGCGCACAAGCTGGCCGGCCTCTTGAGCGCGGTTGCTGGAATCGGTGACCGTCGTGGTGATCTCCTCAAGCGCCGCAGCCGTTTCTTCGACCGATGCAGCCTGTTGCTCGGTTCGCTTTGACAGATCGTCGGAGGCCGAGCGGATCTGTTGCGCTCCAGCGGCAATGGCGCCGGCATTTTCAGCCACCCCTTGCATGGCGCCGCGCAGCTTGTCGACGGTCGCATTGAAGTCGCTCCGCAGCTTCTCCAGGGTGGGGATGAACGGAGTGGAAAGGTCCTGCGTCAGATCACCGCCGGAAAGCGCCTGCAGGGCGCCGGCAAGCTGGTCGACATTGGCGACACGGCTCGTGACGTCAGTGGCGAATTTCACGACCTTGAACACTTTGCCGTTCATGTCGAAGATGGGGTTATAGGAGGCCTGGATATAGACCTTCTTGCCGCCTTTGCCGATGCGCAGAAACTCATCCGCGATGAATTCGCCGCCCGCCAATCTCTGCCAGAAACGACGGTAATCATCACCGGCGGTGTAGCTGCTGTCGCAGAACATAGCGTGGTGCTTGCCCTGGATTTCCGCCAGTTGGTAACCGAGCGTGACCAGAAAATTCTGATTGGCCGTCAGGATTTCGCCGCTCGGCGTGAATTCGATCACCGCCTGGGCACGCGACAGGGCATCCAGCTTTCCGGCATCCTCGGCGGCCTTGAGTTTTTGCGCGGTGATGTCGGTGGCGAACTTCACCACTTTGTAAGGCTTGCCGCCGCGGAAGACCGGGTTATAGGACGCCTCGATCCAGATTTCCTTGCCGCCCTTGCCGATGCGCTTATATTGCCGCCGGTCGAATTCGCCGCGGCCGAGCTTGGCCCAGAATTCGCGATAGTCCGGAGACGCTGCTTCAGCCGGATCGACGAACATCCGGTGATGCTGGCCTATGATCTCACTGACCTGATACCCCAGTGCCTGGCAGAAATTCTGATTTGCGGTCAGTATTTTCCCGGTCAAGTCAAATTCGATGATGGCCTGCGACTTGCTCATAGCAGCAAGAATTGCTTTTGCGTCAGAACTGAACCCCAGTATTCCCATGTTGGTGCTTCCCCTATGTGCTTCTTGGTGTGGCGGCGGCCATGCAATTCCCCAGAAATGGTGGGCACACGCCGTGTTGCCGGGCCGCTTTCGCGCCCATCAACAGATATCGAGCGCCGTACACACCCCAGAAATGGGGTCAATTGTCTTTATGGATCGTAAATGAACAGCAGCGAATTTGACTATCGTCAGACAGATTCAGAAAAATATCGGAAATAAACCGGTTTCTTTAGAGATTTGTCGCGCGAGTATCGGAATACTGCAGGTAAAACGCGAATATTTCTGAGAAGTTAATGATCCCCATGGGAGTGCAGATCGATAACGTTCGGTCAAGGCGACCCAATTCCCGCTGCGCAATGCGGTTCCGGAATTGCCGTTCCTGAATGGGGTAAAAAAGCGGAATGAGGTCGCAGATGCCACCAGTCTTGCCGGCATCTGACTTCGAGCCGTCGCGTTCTCTGCCGTGAGCCGCTCTTACGCCAGGTTCGTCTCGCGCCGCGTAAGGCGATCACGTCAAGCCTTCTGTCATATAAGTCTCATAGGCCCGCACAGGCGTTGAGTTGTCAGCCCTTGATAAAATGCGTAAAACTCGTATTTTACTCAAAAAGGAGACTGGCAATCATGGCTCAAGCTTTAAGGGTGTCGGCGACTGAGTTCGCTCGCAAATTCACGACATTCAGGGAGCGGGTGCAGTCGGTGGGCGTCATTGAGATCACAGCTCATGACCGCACGATTGGAGGATTCCTGTCTGCAGCTGAACTCAGCCACTATCATGACATGAAAAGGCGTGAGCGCGAGGTTATTCGTGTCAGCGAAATGGATGACGAAACCATGGCGCTGATCATGAATTCTGAATACGGCAAAGCATCCGAGTGAGTTATCCGACCCCGGTTGCAGGTCTTGTCATCCGATACAATTACCTATGGGACAAGGAAAAGAGCGAAGGGTTCTCCTTAGGGGGCAAGGACAGGCCTTGTGCTATTGTCGTGTACCACTCCAGGACCAATGATACGATCGTCGTACCGATCACGCACTCTCCACCCGAACTTGGTGAGGAGGACCTATCTATCGAGGTTCCAGCGGAACTCTGCAGCCAGCTTGGCTTGGACGATGACGCCAACTGGATTCGCGTGAGCGAGGTCAATAGATTCGAGTGGCCCGGCATTCATCTGAGGACACTACCCTCTGATCCAAACCGATATGATTATGGAATGGTCCCGCCAGAACTATTCGAACGCATCAAGGCCAAACTCCATGAGACGATGAAAAAGGGACGGGTGGCTTTGGCTAAACGTTAACAGGAGGGCAATTATCCTCTTTTTCGGGAGGGCCAATGCCACAGACCTAGCGCAGCAGGCCGCGTCGGATCGCCGTTGCGACGGCTTCGACGCGGTTGGATGCACCGAGCTTTTTGGTCGCCGATTTGAGATAACTGTTGATCGTTTCGGTCTGATATTTTGAGACTTCGGCAATTTCCTCGCTGGTCAATCCGGTGCTTGCGAGCTCGAGGCAGGTGATCTCGCCAGGGGTCAGCTTCAGAACTTTTTCAGCGAAGCGGTCCATAAGCGGTTTTGTCAGGGTGCGGTGAAGAGGCTCGGCGGTCATGATCAAAAACTCGGCCTCTCCGGTGGTGAACGGCCGGGTGTTGGTGAAGCATACGCCTCCGTAAACCTTTCCCTCGCGGGCGATCGGAATGAAAAACCGGTTTCGTATTTCAAAGAATTGCATGAGGCTTTCGAGCCGCGGTGACGGCGGGACCCCGTCGTTGGCCTGTTCTTCGGTAAAGGGCTTGTCTGTCTGCAAAGCTTGTATGACGACGGGATCGGCCTGTCCCAAACCTTCCGAAAAATAGGTTTCGATAAAGGCGGGCGGCATGTCCGTATCGATCGAATGCCCATGCCCGAAATTATAACCGTCGAGATCGAGCCCTCCGACGGCTATGTGCTGGAACGGAACCGCCTTGCGCAGGAATTCTACGACCGAGCTTTCCCGCARCCGCCGTTGCCGTGGCACATCGGAGAGATCTTCGTATTCGTCGAGGGAATTGACCAGCGCGCAGCCAGGCATATGTGTCCTTCAATATTCAATCCGACCGGGCGCGGCACGTCGTCGATTGGCAGCCAGACGACTACCAGTGATTGCTCAGCCTATTCATCGTGGCTTGAGCAAAACTGGTTTTTTGCGCGGCAGAGCCATCGTCCCGCATCCATCTGCAGGCAAGGTGAAGCAGATAGCTTTTGACGGCATGCAGGAGCAGGGGTAGCTCCGGGCGTCGACAGCCTGGGATCGAGCATCGTTCGATGGAGTGGAGGCCGCTTGCCAAGGTAGAAGGTTGCAAGACGTACGGATGGTATCAGAGGCGTTCACGGCTGACATGAGAATTGCGTTCCGGTCGAGCATTTCAGTTGCCCTCGCAGCGGCCGCAAGCTTCTTTATCATTGCCAGCATCAGCATTGCTCTGTCCCGCGCCCATAGCGATTTTGCGCTTCTGTGGCTGGCAAACATCGCAACCGTCGGCTTTTGCCTCCACCGGACGCTTCGGACACAGGCGCTGATCATAGCTGCGTGCTTTGCCGCGGGGGCAACGGCGAACATGATCGCGGGCAGCAAGGTCGTGCCTGCAGTTGCTTTCATGACGGCCAACCTGGTGGAGGTCGGTATTGCCACCTTCCTCATTCAGTGGTTGTTGCGTCGCGGCAATCCCAACCTGAATCCGATGGATTTCACGCGCCTTGTCGTCGTTGCAGCCGCGCTGCCGCCAATGATCAGCAGCTTCACCGCCACCGGCCTTCTGGTGATCGCGGGGATACAACCTGACCCAGGCTTCCTCACGTCGTGGTGGATCGCCGATGCCGCCGGAACGGCCACGCTCCTGCCCGCGATCGTCCTTTTCCCAAGCTGGAAGGCCCCCGACGTTTCCCTGTCTGAGACGCTTTCCAATTTGCTCTTCTTTCCAGCCGTCATTCTCGTCACGGTTCTTTCGGTATCCTACATATCCTATCCGTTCGTCTATGTCGGCCTCGCGATGATGCTGGTTGCCATCCGTTGCCGGCCCTTGTGGACCGCAATCTGTGCTGCGCTTGTCGTCGTGACGATCACGATCTGTGCTTTCGAAAACGTGTTCAGCTTCGCCGATGGTCCAGGTGCCATTGGCAATGCCCTGCATCTGCATGCAGCCGTCGCCGTTCTCCCGGCGATCGTGTTGAGTCTGGTCCTCGATAACCTTCGGCTTGAGAAGGAGAAGGCGTTCGCAGCAGCCGATCAGTTTCGCAGGGTGATGGAAGACTCCGCCGTTGGCATGGCGCTGGTGACGGGAACCGGGGGCATCACGAAAGTCAACCGAGCCTTTGCCGAAATGCTGGGCTATTCCGCCCATGAGCTCGAAACGCTACGCGTCGCCGACATCACGCATGACGATGACCTCAAGCTCGGCGCCGACACGTTCGCCAAGATCGCCCACGGTCAACTGGATCGGTTCCGCTTCGAGAAGCGCTATAAGCGCAAGGACGGCTCAACCTTCTGGGCGCTGCTCGCCGGATCTGTCATCCGATCGCCTGACAAGGGCTACTATACCATCTCCCAGGTCGAAGATATCGACGCTTCGAAGCGATACCAGGCTGCGCTCGAAGCCATGGAAGAGCGATGGCAGCTCGCATTCTCGGCCGCCAAGCAGGGGGTCTGGGATGCAAACCTGGCGACCGGGAAAACCTATTATTCGCCAACCTGGTGTTCGATGTTGGGTTATGATTGTGCGGAAGTCGGGGACGATGGCGGCCGCTGGCTGGACCTTATGCATCCAGACGACCGGGAGGAAGCCATCGCGCTCAACCAGAACCAGATCGCCGCCAAGAGCGCCGATTTTGAGGCCCGGTTCCGTATGCGTCACAAGGACGGACGGTGGATCTGGATTCTTGATCGGGGCCTGGTGATCGAGAGAAGTTCAGAGGGCAAAGCGCTGCGGATGGTCGGCACCCATACCGACATTACCCACCAAAAGGAGATTGAAGAAGAAATCCTGCTTCTGAGCGAGCGCACGAAGCTCGCCGTCCAGGCCGGCGAGGTCGGGTTGTGGCATTGGGATCCCCAGGCCGACAAACTATCGTGGGACGAGCGGATGCACGCGCTCTACGGAACCGATCCGGCGACCTTTGCCGGTATGTCGGACAGTTGGTCCGATCGGGTTCACCCGGACGATCTGCCGCAAACAACGGAGCTCCTGAACAGAGTCATTGAGGGCGACGCCAAGTTCGATGGAGAGTTTCGGATCATCACACCCGAAGGTGAGCTTCGCCATATCCGGGCGCTTGCCCTGCTCACCCGCAACGAGAAGGGCGATCCCAAAATGCTGATCGGCACGAATTGGGATATCACCGTCCAAAAGCAGCTGGTGGAGCAATTGTCGCAAGCCAATATGCGGCTGAAGGAATTCGCTTCATTTGCGTCTCACGATCTTCAGGCACCCTTGCGCCACATCCGCCTGCAGACCGAATTGCTGGAGGCCGAACTCCGGCACGGACAAAATCCGGAGCTAAGCAAGTTCGTCAACGCAATTGCCTCGAAGTCAGGCTATCTGCAGGAGCTCATCAAAAATCTGCTGACCCTGGCCAAGGCGGCTGACGATATCGCGGTGGAACCGATTTCTTTGGTTCCCGTCATCGAGAATGCCATCGAGATCGTTTTGCCTGAACTGCGCCAATCCGGTGGCCGGATCGACTATGGCGAATTGCCGGATGTCGTCGGCGACGAAATCCTGCTTCGGCAGGTGTTCCAGAACCTGTTCGCCAATGCGATCAAATATCGGTCCTCCGCCTCTCCAAGGATATCCATCGGTGTGGAGCGATCCGAAACCGATACGATTGTCAGCGTTGCCGACAACGGTATCGGCGTCGAGGCCAGATACAAGGATTACATATTCGAGGTTTTCAAACGCGTCCCCAACCGAAACGTCGCAACCGGCTCGGGGCTTGGCCTGTCGCTCTGCCGCCGTATTGTGGAAGCCCATAGCGGCGAATTGTGGCTCGACTCCTCCGGCCCTCAAGGCAGCGTCTTCAAAATTCGATTGCCGGTCGCTCCTCAAACACAGTGATCAGAGGAAATCTTCCGGGCTGCCTGGCGTGTTGTCCCTTAAATATTCGCTGAGAATGTATCTCAGGCTGCCGGGATCGATTTCGTCCTTGCCCATGCGGAAATCGACGCCGTAATCGCGGAATTTTTGAAAATACTCTCCGCCGATATCCGTCGAAATCACGCCGATCGGGCCGATATAGCCGCTCTGCCTGAGGACCGGCACCGTTTCGCGGAAGTCGTTGTTCGGCAGCAGCTGGTTGTCGACCAGGATGATATCGATGGTCGACTTGCGCAATTCATCAAGTGCCTCTTCGATCGAAATGGCATATTGCAGCGCAATTTCGCTGTTGGGCGCAAGCGACATCCTCTGCTGCAGGTAGTCGAACTCTTCCGGATTGTCGTCGACAAACAGAATCGAGATCGGCTTGGGTTGATGGCCTGTCGCGGGACGATCCATGAGAAATGACTCCGTTTGACTAAATGTACCCCAGGCGAATGGACTTGGCGACGAATTGCACCCGATTGACCGCATCGGTCTTCTTCATCGCCTCGGTAATGTGATCGTTGACGGCATGTTGCGACAATCCCAATATCACCGCGATTTCGGCCGACGTCTTTCCACGCGCGGTCCATCGAGCGATCTCGATTTCCCGCTCGGTCAAAGAAACGGACGCGGCCGTCGAGACGGTCAGTTCGAGAAACCGGGCCAGAATGCCCTGGAATTCGAGCATCTGAGACGTGAAATCCAGTCCCGATGCGTAGGATTTGCAATTCACCAGAATGAGCAGCAGCGGCGAGCCATTCTTCGTCGCCATCATCAGTGAAACGGCATTGGGGGCGCCGAGATTGTCCAAGGGCGATGTTTCCCCGTCCTCCGAACTCCAATGGCTGAATCGCATGCTTGCAAGCGTGTCGATCTTCGCGAGGGCCCCGGGTTCGGAAAGGAAACGATCCAGCCTTGCCTGCGAGAAGTTGTCGAAGACGATGGATTCCGCCAGGCCCTTTTTTAAGGCTGCGTCGAAATCGAGCAACACGAAGCCCTCGATCGAAAAGAGGTCACAGGCCATCCGCAAAACACGAAAAATGTCTGTTTTCGTCTGCGCTCGTCTTAGTTCCCGATGATAGACGCCGTCATCCATTTGACAATCTGTCCTGTATTCCCGCTGATCGAGGGCTTGCCTGTTGTTCTCTGACCTAAGACCGAGCCGCGGGCTTCCTTTCGATGATGTTTGCAACACCCGCCTGGCGGGCCGCCTATCCTCGTTCGACTCCCAAGGCTCGACTCAAGACCTGCCCTGATCGCCGATATGTCCATTTGATAGCCAGCCGACTCATGGCCGTCAACGCGGCCGGAGGACCGGCTCCGAAAACACTGATCTCATCGGCTTGGATTGTAACGGAGGATCGCTGGTGAAAAGGCCAAATCATGCAGCGATCGCCTACAGCTTCTCAGGCAGAATATGTATCCGGATGAGTTCGTTGTTTAGGCGTGTCCCTGTGTGAGCGGGATTCTCGACGCAAGTGTCCCGCGCCGGAGGCGTCGCGGTCAGCCAGATTGTTCGGTCTGAAAAGGGATTTCAAGTCGGACAGGTTCGCCGCTTTCGTGTCGCGATCCTGATGACGCTATGGCCGTCTGCGCTTGCGGATGTCAAATCTTGAGAGTGGAAACATGCGGGCAGGTATCAAGTTCGAGGGGTTTACTCGAAAGATATTGGGGCATCTTTTCCTGAGGGGTTCCTGCCCGCACGGGTTGTTCTTAACGGCTTCGCGGCGCGGGTTCAACAGCAAATATGGTCGAATCCGGGATGTGCGCACAATTTGATCGCCGGCTATACACGTTGCGAGGCGCCCCGGCAGGTGTGTTCTTCCCCGCCGGCGCAGAAGATGGCACAGACGCAATACAGTCCGTCAGCAGTGACAATGCCTTCAAAAGTTTGAGAAATCGAAAATGGATGGCGGCGGATAAGAACGATGATTCCGTTTCCAATCACACGCCCTGCCATGCGACCCCATGACGCAGGGAAATACCCCACCTCCTGGGCGGCCGGCTTCTTGCCCTGTGGTTGATTGCATGTGCACATGCGTCCGGTGATTTTACTATGCATGGAGAGGCGATATGTTGAGGGGACTGACATTAGGGGCAGCGCTTGTGGCGCTGTCGAGCATTCCGGCTTTTGCGAGCACGCTCGACGGACGGATCGTGTCGCTCGACAGCGATCTGCGGCAGCTGACGCTGGAGACGGGCGAGACGCTTAATTTGACTGATACCGTTTCGATGGATCAGCTTGCCATCGACCAGATCGTGCACGTGACCTGCACGGATGGAACGACGGATGCGATCAGCGTTGAGGTGACGCAGGATCCGCCGCCGGTGACCACGGCGGATGTGTCGACGGACGATACGACCTCTCAAGGGGCAACCGACACGACTGGCGACACGTCCGCGACGACAACCGCCACGGACACGACGACGAGCGATAGTTCGGTAACGACGACGGATACCACGGCCACGCAGACCGACACTTCGACGGTGACCGACCAGGGCACCGCCGACAACACCACGGTCACCGACCAACAAAGCACGCAGCAATAGGCTGTCCACTTCGGCCGCTGCAGCGAACATTCGCCAAGCGTCTGCTGAATTCGATGGTCTTCCGACTCAGATCCAGCCTTTTTTAATTCCGGCGACAGATTGGTTGCCGGGCTGGGTATTTGTGCCCTCAGGGTGCTCATGCTCCCGTATTGCCTGTGCGCTTTTGTCGCAACACGTAAGAAAATCTGATCTCAATCAAAGTATTGAAGAATGTTGTCATATATGTTTTTCGATCTTTTCTAGGTGCCTATGCACAACCAAATATTGCTGATCTAAAAATTACCATGATAGCAATTCCGCGGGGATTTTTGTACCTAGAGGGGCGATCCGGCATGCGTCGATCGATTGGTTTTTCGTGCTTTTTTGTCAAGTTCGCAGCATTCTCCGGCTTGGCGTTGTATGCCAGCGGCGCGGCTGCATCGATCGACGCTCGGCAATCCTTGCCCGTACCACTCCCGCAATACACAAGCCCCGGCTTCCCTGCACTCGCCCTTCAATCCGATAAGGACATCGTGCGGGCTCTCCGTCTTCACGCTACGCGGCTTGCCGGGCTCGAAGGGCTGGTCCATGTCGCGGACGACGATACGCTGGCATCGACCGACGATCCATCCGACCCGACGCAGAAGCCAGTCATGGAAGCGGCCAAGGTGCCGGATATCGGCGGCGCCGGAACGCTGGGGTATGACTATAAGCTCGACCTCCCCGATTTTCATGGCATCGAGCCCAATGTCACCCTCAATTACTCATCAAACCGCAAGACGCGGCTGGGCGGCACGTACCAGGGCTGGCTCGGTTACGGCTGGGGTTTGAACGGCTTCGACGTCATCGAGCGGACACGGCAAAAAGGCGGCGTTCCGTCGTTCGACAATGCCCAGGACACGGTTCAGTTTAACGGCGAAGAGCTTGACGTCTGCTCCGGTAAGAACCCGGTTGCCGCCGAAGTCGTTGTGTCGAGCACCTCCAGCGCATCCTGCACCGCGGGCGGCACGCATGTCACCGAACACGAGAATTATCTCAAGATCGTCCACCAGGGCGGCAATACCGCCGGCAATACTTGGACGCTAACGCAGCGGGATGGCACGCAGATTGTGCTCGCCACTGTCGGTGATCTCAGCGGGTATGTAGCGGGCAGCGGCGACGACAGACTTGCCTATAAGGCGCGCTGGCTGGTGCAATCGGTTACCGACATACACGGAAACCAAGTCACCTATGCCTACGATTGCCCGACGCTGCCGGTCTGTTATCCGTCGACGATTTCCTACAACGGCACCATCGTCCACTTCTACATGGTGGACCAGAACAAATATCTTTCCACGGCCAACGGCGTTGGCATGTCGAACATCAAGAAACAGCTGAGCGCCGTTTCTGTCACGACATCTGGTTCGATGGTGGCGGCATGGGCGTTCAACTATGCAACCGAGAGCGATCTTGGGACTTTGCGCCTTTCAAGCGTCACCCGTTATGGCAACGACGCCACCGTGAGCGGGGGAGCCGTCACGGGTGGCACCGTGATGCCCGCGACGCAGTTTACCTATGCCAACTACAACGGATTTTCTTCTGTTCAGCAAGTCACCAACATGACAGGGGGTGGTCAGGCTGTGCCGGTCGATGTAGACGGAGACGGCGTTTCCGAGATCCTGTGGACGACCCAGAACGGCACGTGCAACTACTCGCTGTATTATGTTGATCCCACAAACCGGGCGAATGTGCAAAGTCAGGCACTGAGCACGCCATGCTACCTCTACATGGGCGATGGCGCGCCTCGCTTCAGCATCGGCAATTTCGGCAGCAATCTCAAAGAAACGCAGCTTCTGTTCCGGAAGGGCCTTAACAATCCATCTCAGAGCATCGAATCGCCGGTCGACAAAGTGGTGAAGTTGGCCCGCTTGAACAACTTCCAGCCCTCGACGACGGATTGCTCGGCGATCGACAGCAGCAATCCGATCAGCGTTGATTGCAACAAGAGCAAGGACAGTTCGCAAACCCTCGACGTCGATGGCGATGGGCGCGCCACGCTGCAAACCACCTATATCGATAAATCCACTCCCGCTTACACGAATGTCTACATCGCCCCTGGAGACAATCCGACAATCGTTACGGTGGGCACGGCCAATTTATATGACGATGGCCGCCAAGAGACAGTGGTGGCACAGCCCGATGGCCTCTATGCCCACCAAAAGGTGTTCGGCGGCGTACTGGCGCTGACGAAGATTTCCAACATAGTGGGCTGCATTCCGACCTCTGACGGCACCACAATCCTGAAGCCGGACTGCCGTGTGGGGGATGTCAACGGTGACGGTATAGACGACGTGGTCAATCTGCTGACCAAGAAATACAATACCTTCAATCAAGGTAGCGTTGTCTCCACTGAGATAACAATAACGCTGAACGTCTATCTCGGCACGGGCGCGGCGGATGGCGTGAACGGCCTCAAACTGGCCTACAGCGCGCAGCTGCAAGACACGAGTTCGGTGACTCCGCATAGCCCGACGTTCTCATCGGACCAGAGCGGTATTGCCGACCTCGATGGCGACGGCAAAGCCGAAATCATGATCGACAAGTATACCAACGGCAAGTACGTGTCGTATATCGAGCGTCTCATGCAGACCTCAAGCGGCTATGCGCTCGCCGACGATACTGTGTTCAACAATCATATGGTCGGGAATATCGCTGACTTCGACGGTGACGGCATTGCCGACATGATCGGGACCGGCAATGCTCTGGATTGCAGCTGCCACCACATCCGCTGGGGCCAGAGCAGCCAGACGGGCTATGTTCCGAACGCGCTCATGTCGGTGCGCAGCGAAACCGGCGCCAAAGTCACGTTCAATTACAAGCCGTCGACCGCCTACGCCAACAATTTCCTGCCGTTCGTGCTGCAGACGATCGGCCAGACAGTGGCCGACGATGGCCGCGGCAACACCTCGACGACATCCTACACTTTCTCTGGCGGCCTCTACGATTCCGTCCCGCGCAAGTTCCTTGGCTTCCAGCAGCAGACCAAGACGTTGCCGAGGATCGCCGCCGACGGTTTGGCGCCCAGTGTCGTGACGACCTACGACCAGAGTATACAAAACAGCGGTTCGCCGCTCACGAGCGTCTTCTACGAGAATACCGCCAGCGGGTCGACTTGGCGCAAGATCATTGCCCATCGTTGGACGTTGCAGACGTCCAAGCCCTATCGGGCGACGGATACGGCTGACTGGTTCTACACCAATGACGGCGGTGTGGCGCGGACGCTCAAAGTCATCAATGACTACGATCCTTACAACAATGTCACGACCAAAACCGCTTTCGGTTTGATATCGCCTGGCGTCGCCGCCTCGGACGTAATCACGGGCACGGCGCCTGGAAACAATGCCGACACCGATATCGCGGGCGACGGAACGCAGACCGTGGTTTCCTTCGCGCCAAATACATCCAAATATATCGTCTCGCTACCCTATAAGACGATCGTCTACAACGCGCCGGCCAACGGCAGCCAGATCAAGCGAACCACGGCGGTCTATCCGGATGGCAACAGCACACCAGTGCTCGGCAACCCGCCGATCTCGACCGACCTGGTGCAGAGCACAATCTTCAAGGACGTAACCGATACCACCACCGCGGAGACAACGAACTACGTCTATGATAGTTACGGCAACCGGACAAAACAGACAGATTCGCTCGGCAATGTCACCAGGTGGACTTATGACACCACTTACAACCTCTTCCCGGCAACCGAAACCAATGCCCTAACCCAAACAACCACGTACACCTACAATCCGGTCTGCGGAGCGATCCGAAGCCAGACCGATCCGAACGGCATCGAAATCGATACGTTCTACGATGTCTTCTGCCGGTCGCAGAAAGTCATAAATCAGAACACCGGCGCCTATACGATGACAACCTTCACCAATGAAGGGAATTTCGGCACCAACGGCCTTCTCGGCAGCGGCACCGCGGCACCGAGCCTCGTCACCCAGGCGCCCGTATTCGACAGTTACGACAGTAGTGGCCATGCGGTGGAAAAGCTTACCACAACGACCCAGTATTTTGACGGCTTCGGCCGCATCTATCGCGCCGTGAAGACCGGCGACAGCAATTCACCCACGTCGACCGTCAATACCGAATATGACCCCCGCGGCAATATCAAATCGCAAACCCTGCCGACGGGAACGCAGTATGTCGCCACCTACGATCACGATTGGGGCAACCGCCTGATCACGGTCACCCGTCCAGATGGGCAACATGTGCACATCGACTATAGCAATGTCGCCAATGACAACGAGGATCACAGCCTCCCGACATCGAACCTGCTTCTCGGTCAGAGAACGGTCACCAACGAGAAGAGCAGGGTGACGCAATCGACCTACACAACGGCCGGCGATATTGCATTGCTCAAAAAGAAGGGCCCCAGCGACACCAGCTACACGCTCAAGCTAGCCGCCACCTACACACCGCTGCACCAGCTGCTGAACGTGCAGGACGCTGGCGGCGCGACATGGTCCTACATCTATGACAATGCCGGCAACCGGAAGCAGGTATCCGATCCCGACATGGGGGCTTGGAACTATACCTATGACAACGACAACAATCTCGTCACGCAGGTGGATGCGCGCGGCAAGACGTCGATATTTGCCTATGACAAGCTGAACCGCGTGACGACCGACACGGTTGCCGGCGCCGTCATCGTCTCCAACACATATGACGAACCGACGTCCGATAATAGCATCGGTCACCTGACGACGGCCACAAACGGTCTTCTTGCCACCGACCAGGACTTCGCCCAGCAGCAGTTCTTCTACGATGCCAATGGCATGGTCACCAGGAAGAAGACCACCATCGCCTGGGCGGCCAGCAAGAGTATCGTCCAGAACGAGGTTACCACCTACGATCCGCAGTCCAAGCTGATCACCGGCAAATCCTATTCGGCACAGGACAATAACGGCAATACCCTGAGTGCTGGCGCATTGACGGTCGGCGCCACGACCGATCCCTGGACCTACACCATCAAGGGCGAGGTGCAGCATATTCCGGGCTATGTCAGCCTGAACTATGAGGCAGACGGCCAGACCACCTCGATCCTCTACAACAACAATGCCAAAACCACCTATGCCTATGATCCCAACAGACGTTGGGTCACGAGCAGACTGACCATGCTCGGCACGACAACACAGCTGATCTCAGACACATATCAGCATGATGCCTCCGGCCTGATCACCAACATCAATGATTTCAACCCCGATGGGAGCCCAAATGCGGCAGACACCTGGACGTACACGTATGACGGACTGGAGAGGCTGACATCGGCAAAGAACACTGCTCAAGACGCCTATTCGGAACCGAGCTTCACCTATACGGACAACGACAACATCTGGACCCGCTCGCGCGGAAACCTCACCTTCCACTATAGCGGCCTGAACGGCCTGACGCCGCACCAAGTTTCCTCGATCAGCGGCAGCTCGGTCAACTTCACCTATGACGCGAACGGCAACATGACACTTGATGATGCACGTAGCCTGCAGTGGGATGCCGCCAACCGTCTGAAGCAGGTAACCATGACCGTCGGTGGTCTCGTGACCAAGTTCGTCTACGGGCCGGATGGGGCGCGCGTGAAGAAGGCGCCGGCGACGGGGCTCTACACCCTCTATCCGGACGCCAAGACTGAAATCTCCATCGATCCAAGCACCAGCATTGCGACATTCACACGCTATCCCTTCGGCGACCTGATGATCAGGGGAACGACTACAGGAACGACCAAAGAGTTCCTCATGCGCGATCACCTTGGCTCGGTAAAGATGGTGCTGAAGGACACCGGCGCGATCGACCCATCACCCACTCGATACGCCGCCTACGGCGAACCGACGAACCCACTCATACCCAGTCAGGTCCAATATATCGGTGAACGCTACGACACCGAAACTAAGCTTATGTACCTCAATTTCCGGTACATGGATCCGATCAAGGCGCGATTTGTTTCGCCGGACAATTGGGACCCAACCAAAGATGGTGTCGGAACGAATAGGTACGCCTATGCAGAAGACGATCCGATTAATCATGCCGACAATGATGGGCATAGCCTAAGCGGGACAGAGACTGACGATGACGAGTCTCCGCAAATGCGGACGGATTCCGGAGCCAAAGAAGGTAGTGGCAGTGTAACTTCTCAAKATGAGAAACAGAAACTGCAAAACGATGACACAGAAGTTGCAGACGCATATGTTGTCTGGGGACATTGGAAGAGTAAAGCAATACCTCCTGAGAAGTCGACAAATCCCCTCGGACATGCATCTATCGTCGTAGATCGCTTCGGTGTATTTTCATTCGAGACGGGTACAAAACTTGGCTCTGACCCAGGCGATTTTTTGGGAAAGCAGGCCCAGCAACGTGATCAGGACATCTATTCAATAAAAACAACTCCTGAACAGGATCAAGCAATTGTTAAAAACTTAAAGGAAATGGCCAAGCAGCCGTATGACCTTTTCCATAACAACTGCGCTAACCGGACGCTCTCGGCAATTGACCGTGTGGTTTCGTTGAAGGACAGCATCTTGGACGGTCTTACAGGGCCAATAAAAGGCAGTGACACTGGCCTATCACCCTGGGGTGTGGGCTGGAGATTGGGCACAGCTGGTTATCCGGACCTTTCTGTGCCGGTGGGAACAATGAGTGGCCAGCAAATACTTGACCGTATAGGGTATAAGCCATGAGGGCGCACATCATATCAAGATTTTATTGTGTGTTGTTCATTGTGTTGCTCGGAGCATCTCCTGCCCGAGCTTGTGAGCGTGCGATTGACATGTTGGATGCAGTTGCCTCTGGCTCGGCCGATACTTTAGAGAGCATCCTCAAATCAGGGGAAAATCCGAATTGCAGAGGCCCCGATGGCGATACCCCGTTAGGGGCCGCTGTATCCAACCGAGATATTCCGGAGATCAAAATACTTCTTAAATATAAAGCTGATGTGAATCAGACAGAGGGAGGAATAAGTCCGCTCTTTAGCGCCGCTTTGGCAAATTGTGTTCAATGCGCAACCATATTAATTGACGCAGGCGGGAAGTTTATCGCCGATGAAACGCAAGTAGAGTCTTTGCGAAGATACAGACATATAAAGGACAGCAAGTTCTGGACAGGCATAATTGAGGGCGCCGGTTCGAAATGACTTGACCTGAGGTTACGATCCATTTCGAGCACTGACTTTGCAGTCGCCAACAATATTCGGCCGGCGAATCACTCCGGCCGCTCCAGGGCGGCAATCGATGCCATCTTCCGGGAATAACCATTAAAAAGACGGAAAAATCAGCGTTTATTTGATGAATATTATTTCACCATTTGCTTAATTAGATGTTTTTCCGTAAATTTCACGAAATTCCGCCGTTGTTACGGTCAAGGTTAATGGAAACTTTAAATATTTTGTCAAATCTAGCCAATGCATTGTTCTAACGCGGGCAGCCACCTTTTACGTCTTTGCCGGTTGCGCCCCTAAAGGGGAATTCTGAAATGCGCAGACCCAGTATCAAGGCATTTTTGACAGGGATTTTCTCCCTCATCATCATCTCGAGCTGCCTGTCGGGATATCTCAGTGTCAGCGGCATGCAGGCGCTGCACAGTTCGACATTGGAGATTGCCGGGGACTCACTGCCGAGCGTCGAAGCGGTCAAGAGCATTCAGGTGGCGCGGTACAAGCTGCGCCTCGCCTATGTCGGCCATATCCTTTCGCTTACGCCTGAAGCCATGGCCGTTGCGGAACAGGACATCCTGAAAGCACGCGAAGCCGCCAATGCCGCAATAAAGGTTTACGAGCCCTTCGTTTCCAATGAGCGCGAAAGGTCTTTGATCGAGGAGATCAAAACGACGGCAGCCGCCTTCGACCGGGCGTCGGAAAAGATGCTTGCGCTGTCGCGGCAGAACAAGAACGAGGACGCAACCAAAGTCTTCAACGACGACATGGCGCCGATCGGCGTAAAGACCATGAACGCCGTAGAAGAACTCGTACGGCACAATCTGGACGAGGCTGCGGGCAACGAGAAGAAAAGCCAGGCAGTCTACGATTCGACGGTAGGTCTGACCTATATTGCGCTCGGTTTCGGCACACTGATTTCCATCGCCGGCTGCCTGTTTGCGCTCACCGGCATTGCCAACCCGATCGGCCGCATCACCGGTGCGATGCGCAGGCTTGCCGAGGGCGACACGGCTTCGACCATTCCCTTTGCCGGGCGTGCCGACGAGATCGGTTCCATGGCGGGCGCCGTGGAAGTGTTCCGCCAGGCCGCAATCAGCAATAAGCGCCTTGAGCAGGAGGCAGAGGAAAGCCGCAAGCGCGCCGAGGCGGACCGTATCGCCGCCCAGCAGCAGGCCGAGACCGATGCCGCCGAACGACTGCGCATTGCTACTTCGGGGCTTGCCGCCGGGTTGCAGCGTCTCGCCGCCGGTGACATCTCGTTCCAGCTCACGGAAGCCTTTGCTCCGGATTTCGAAGCGCTACGCCAGGACTTCAACAGTTCGGTCGAGCAGTTGGGCACGACCCTTTCATCGATCTCGGAAAGCATTGCCGCGATCGACAATGGTTCGCGCGAGATTTCCTCAGGTGCCCAGGACCTTTCCAAACGCACCGAGCAACAAGCCTCCGCGCTTGAAGAGACGGCCGCGGCTCTCGACGAGATCACCGTCAATGTCTCCAACTCCACCAGGCGCACGGAAGAAGCTCGACTGGCCGCCACCGACGCCAATCGCAATGCCGCGCAATCGGCTGGTGTGGTCAGCCATGCCGAAGACGCGATGCGCCGGATCGAGGAAAGCTCGCAGCAGATTTCCAACATTATCGGCGTGATCGACGAGATCGCCTTCCAGACCAATCTGCTGGCGCTCAATGCCGGGGTGGAAGCGGCACGCGCCGGCGAAGCCGGCAAGGGTTTTGCGGTCGTCGCCCAGGAGGTGCGCGAACTTGCCCAGCGTTCGGCGCAGGCCGCCAAGGAGATCAAAGGGCTGATCCAGAAGTCGACCGCGGAAGTCGAGGGCGGGGTCAAGCTCGTTCGCGACACCGGCGTCGCGCTGAAGACCATCGGCGACCAGATTTCGGACATCAACAGCCATATGGAAGCGATCAGCACATCGGCCAGGGAACAGTCCACCGGCCTTGCCGAAGTCAACACTGCCGTCAACGCCATGGACCAGACGACGCAGCAAAACGCCGCCATGGTGGAGCAATCGACCGCGGCATCGGCAAACCTTGCGCTGGAAGCGGCCAAGCTGCGCGAACTCGTCGGCCAGTTCAAACTGCAGCGGGCCAATTCTCCGGCCGTGGCGCTACGCCAGACGGCGCGCGCCATGGCGCAACCCGTTCGCGCGCCGCTCCATGCTTCCGCACCGAAGAAAGTCGCGGCAGGCGGCGCAGCTTCACAGGGCGCTTGGGAAGAGTTCTGACGAGGTCGCAGCTTTTCCAGAGCTGCGACATGGCGCCACGGTGCCGCTGACGACGCTGCGTGATTTAGCCGCACGCAACCATCGCAGCCCGGATCGGTTAGCTCCAATGAGCTTGCTCTTTTGCAAAGGTATGAACCAATGCCGGGCAGAGAAGACAATACCGCAGCCCAAGTCCTTGCTATCGGAGGCATTTTGAATTCGCTGGTCCATGCCCTCAGGAGAGCGGGAACGCTTTCCGACCAGGATATCGACAAGATTCTCGATGACACGCTCACCGGCTTGGAACAGGCGGAGGCAGCCATTGACGACGAGGCGACAAAGCAAGTGATCAGCGCGGCGCGCAGGGAAGCGACATATCTTTTCCCCTCGCGATCACTCAAGGGCGGCTGACGCCACCCAGCGAAACGCTGCGAAAGGCCGATATTGCCGGTGCCTGAGCGGCAAGCAGCGCGCGAATTTCGTCGAGGATTGGCATCGAGGGTGCCGTGCCGCGCCGGGTAATGGAGATTCCAGCCGTGGCGCAGCCGAAGCGCACGGCGTCGATGGGACTTGCGTCATTCGACAGCGCTGCGGAGAAACCGCCGATGAAGGCGTCTCCCGCGCCCGTCGTGTCGATGACGGCGCCGCCGGCGATCGCTGGAACAAGCTCGGAATGGCCGGCCTTGTGGTAAAGAACGCCGCGGCTGCCAAGGGTGATCAGCGCTGTCCTCACGCCTTTGCCAAGCAGTACATCGCCCGCCCGCCGCGCATCATCGAGCGAAGTGAGCGAGAAACCCACCAGTGCTTCCGCTTCGGTCTCGTTGGGAACGATATAGTCGCAGAGCGGGTATATGCTATCCGGGAAAGGCTCAGCCGGAGCGGGATTGAAGACCGTGGTGACGCCGGCAGAGCGGGCAATCTCCAAGGCCCGTGCGGCCGCCGCGGCGGGTTGTTCCAGTTGCGTGACGAACACTTTCGATGCCTCGATCGTTTCTCGCGCCGCCTCGACATCGTCGATGCCGATCGTGCCTGCCGCACCAGCGTAGACGATGATGGCGTTCTCGCCATTGTCATCGTTGACATAGATGAAGGCAGCGCCCGTGGGCATGTCGTCCATGGTCGTCAGCTTTGGCAGGACGCCGGCCTCGGCATAGGTCGACAGGGCCAGATCGCCAAATGTGTCGCGACCGATTTTCGAGATGAACGACACCTGGCCGCCCGCTCGTGCGGCTGCGACCGCCTGATTGGAGCCCTTGCCTCCCGGGCCGACCGAGAAGCCGGTGCCCTTGATCGTCTCGCCGGGCTTCGGCATGCGCCCTGCGAGATAAGCGGTGTCGGCGACAAAAATACCAAGAATTGAAATGCCCACCTTCACGCGCCCTCTCCCGTAGCCTGCTCCATCTGGAGTCGATGTTATAGTTGTTTCATTCCTTGTTAGAATTTCATCATAGGGACAAGGCGTCAAGATCGAGGTTCATGAAAATTGGCCGCTGGGCGTGTGGCAATCGGCGGGGGCGGTCTCGAATTCCGCGACCGGGCAGGATTCCAGGTCCCGCCCGTCTATGAAGTCGTTTTCTTGCGCAGAAAAGATGACGAATAACAATAAAAATCAAGTGCATGCCTGGGTCTCCACGCCTGGTTCGAAAACCGCGATTTTAACAGAGTATAACAGATTGGTCGTGAGTTTTTGCGCGTTTGTGATTGACATCGCAAAATGTTGATGAAATTCTAACAGCGTTGGGTGCCGTCACTCACAGCGCTGGCCACAATTTTGAGGCGCGCGGCTGTTTCGGCGGGGAGGCAGTATGGTCGAAACGAATTCGGTTGCGAAGCAATCGCCGTCGCCAACGCCCTTGGTTCGCGTCGAGGGGGTGACCAAGAATTTTGGCGGCGTACAGGCACTCCGAGGAGTCAATCTGGACGTCTATCCAGGTGAAGTGCATGCGCTTCTGGGTGAAAACGGCGCCGGGAAATCCACTCTGATCAAGATCCTCAGCGGGGTTCATGCCTGTGATGGCGGGTTCATAGAGATCGCCGGACAAAGGGTGGCATTCGATTCCCCGGCGAAGTCGCGCGATGCCGGCATTGCCGTGGTTTATCAGGATCTAAGCTTGGTCGAGTCGCTCTCCGTCGGCGCCAATCTGATGTTGGGTCGAGAACCGCGCACGCGTCTGGGTTTTCTCAGAAAGCGCCAGCTGATGGAGGAGGCCGATGCATTTCTCAAGCAGCATGGCATGCCGCTCGATGCACGCGCATCCGTCGGTTCGCTGCCCTTTGCCTACCGGCAGATGACCGAAATCTGCAAAGCATTGATGGGGGATGTCCGTGTCCTCGTCCTCGATGAGCCGACCTCGGCGCTCACGGGTGATGAAGAGGAGATTCTCTTCGATGCCATCCGCACGGTCACCGACCGCGGCGTTGGCGTCATCTACGTGACCCACAGATTGAACGAGGTGTTTCGCATTTCGCAGCGGGTCACCGTTTTTCGCGACGGTGTCAATGCCGGCTCTTTCGCGACGGCCGAAACGGACATGAAGCAACTGGTTGCCGCGATTGTCGGACCCGGCCATTCCGTCGCCAAGTCCGGCGAACAGAGTGGCAAGCTGCCGCAACCGGGCGCATCGCATCGGCAAAGGCTGGCTGCCGGCGGCAATCCGGTTCTGACCCTGTCGGGTGTCTGCAACGATCGGCTTCGCCAAGTCGATCTCACGCTTCTCGAAGGGGAGATTCACGGGATTGCCGGGCTGATCGGCAGTTCTCGAACGGAGATCCTGCAGACGATTTTCGGCCTCCGGCGCATCGATACAGGCAATGTCGTGCTTGATGGGGTTTCGCTCAGCCACCGCACCCCGGCAGAGATCATCGAACTCGGCGTTGCCCTCGTGCCGGAAGACCGTCACGAGCAGGGCCTCGTCCTCGAACATTCCATCGAGCGAAATCTAACCCTGCCGCGGCTGCGGTTTTTTTCCCGCTGGGGATGGCTGCAGCACCGCTCGTCGGTCCGGCAGGCCGAGCTGGCCATGCGGACACTGTCTGTGAAGGCGCCGGGTCCATCGACTGAGGTCAAGAACCTCTCCGGCGGCAACCAGCAGAAGGTCGTTTTCGCAAAATGGAGCCATCCGCGACCAAAGGTTCTCCTGCTTGATGAACTGACCGTCGGCGTCGATGTCGGCGCGCGTGAGGAAATCTACGACTCGATCCGCAAAGCGGCGAATGCCGGTACCGGCGTCCTGGTCGTCTCCTCCGACCTCGAGGAGCTTCTACTTCTTTCCGACCGGATTTCGCTCGTCGTCGATGGCAGGGTCGTCAAGACCGTGGAACGCGGGGCGTTCGACAGCGCTGAACAACTTCACCATCTGATTCAAACCTCCCAATCCCAGGATGAGGGCGCGGCATGACCGAAACTGTTACTTCCTCTCCGGCCGAGCGGCCAGCTTTCGGAGCACACCAGCCGCCGCGTGGCCGCCGGCTGGCTCGGCTGCTGCTGCAAGGCGATAGACCCTATATGCTTTATATCGCATTTTTGGTCCTGCTCGTCATCTTCAGCATGGCATCGCCCTGGTTCCTCTCCATCGACAACTTCCTCAATATCGGACGCCAGACGACGCTGGTCTCGATCGTCGCGATTGGCATGACATTCATCATCATCGCGCGGCAGATCGACCTTTCAGTCGGATCGACGCTGGCGTTTTCCGGCATGTGTGCGGCT
This sequence comes from Rhizobium sp. P2_G2, assembly GCF_056403555.1. NCBI lineage: Bacteria > Pseudomonadati > Pseudomonadota > Alphaproteobacteria > Hyphomicrobiales > Rhizobiaceae > Rhizobium > Rhizobium sp. P2_G2. Next base: position 50,128 of record NZ_JBFUFF010000003.1, on the reverse strand, counting down.
CTGGCCATGGCTCACATCAGCAATAACTGGCTCGTCGGTACGTTGGCGGGATTGGGGACCGGGGCTTTGGTTGGTGCAATCAATGGCGTTCTCACCACGCGGCTCGCGATCCCGTCCTTTCTGGTCACGCTGGGAACGCTGAGCGCCGCACGTGGACTGGCCTTGCTGGTGACGGATACCAAACCCGTCATCATCACCAACGAGACCTATTTCGCGTTGTTCGGCGAAGGCACTCTTGCGGGGATGCCGGCGCCGATCATCTGGACGGCGGCGGCGACAGTGTTCGGCATCCTGCTGCTGCATTACAGCGTCTATGGCCGCCAGATCTACGCTTCCGGCGGCAACCCGACGGCAGCGCTCTATTCGGGCATCAACACAAAGCGCGTCACCACGCTGGCTTTCGTGCTCACCGGCATGCTTGCGGGCCTGGCCGGCCTCGTGCTTTCGGCACGGTCGCATGCGGCGCGCCCGGATGTGATGCAGGGGCTTGAACTCGATGTCATCGCGTCGGTGATCCTCGGCGGGTGCAGCCTGTTCGGCGGGCGCGGATTCATCCTCGGCACACTGCTCGGCAGCCTGATCATCGGCACGCTCAACAATGGACTGGTGCTGCTTGGCGTCACCTCTTCGCTGCAGCTTGTCATCAAAGGCGCGATCATCGTTGCCGCGGTCGCTTTCACGAGGAGGTAGCCGATGCGCTCACACAGCTAGCCAGGAGAGGTCTGCCTGGAGGAGGGGTCACCGAGGCGGGTGCATCGATGACCAAAGCACAAGACATCAATGGAGGAAATCATGAATTACGTTTCGAAATCAAAGACATTGTTTGCGGCGCTGATGCTGGCAACGAGCGCGGTCGCGCTGTCCGCCGCCGTCAGCCGGGCGGAGACGACCGCATCCTGCGTGACAGGTGTCGATCTTACGAAACTCGGGCCGACATCGATCATAGGGCAGGGGCCGAACGGCGAAAAAGCAGCCTCGGTTGATGAACTCAAGCTTTCGGACGACGATGCTGCAAAGGTCAAGGCCGGCCACTTCAAGGTCGGGATTTCCATGCAGACCGTCAATCTCGACTGGTCGCAACTGCAGGTGCAGGGCATTACCGATACGCTGAAAAAATATGGCGTCGAAGTGACCGGCGTTGCATCTGCCGAATATCAGGTCGACAAGCAGATCGCCGACATTGAAAACACCATCCAGCAGCATCCCAACGGCATCATCTCCATTCCGGTCGATGGAACGGCGACGGCTGCGACCTACAAAAAGGTTTCCCAGGCCGGCATCAAACTGGTGTTCATGGACAACGTTCCGACCGGTCTCAAGCATCCGGAAGAATATGCATCGATGATCTCCGCCGACAGCCAGGGAAATGGCTGGATCGCTGCGCAGATCCTGGCATCCTGTGTTCCGCAGGACGGCACGATCGGCCTGGTCAATTTCGGCGTCGACTACTTCAGCACCAATGAACGCACCAAAGGCGTCCACGACTGGATGGCAAAGAACCGGCCGGACATCAAAATGAAGCAGGTCGATTTCACCGACCCTTCGAAAGTGTCGCAGATCGCAGGGGACTTCCTGACGGCGAATCCCGATGTAAAGGGCCTGTTTGCAGTCTGGGACCAGCCGGCGCTTGACACGCTCTCATCGATGCGGGCACAGGGCGTCGACATCCCGATCGCGACGGTGGATCTGGGCCTGCAGTCCTCGATCGAAATAGCCAAGGGCGGCCCGCTCAAGGCGACCGGTTCGCAGCGGCCCTATGACCAGGGTGTCGCCGAAGCGATGGCGATGATGAATGCGCTCATCGGCAAGACGCCGCCGGCCTGGGTCGGTGTCCAGTCATTGCCGGTCGTGCAATCCAATGTGCTCGAATCCTACAAGACCGTTTTCAAGAAGGACCCGCCTGCAGAACTGACGGATGCTTGCAACGGCGCAAAGCCGGCCTGCAATTGACGTGATCGATCGAATTGGGGAGGGGCCGCATCGGCAGCCCCTCTCCGACGCCTTCATTTCCATTGTTGCCGTGACGCACAGATCCTGGATCGCGTGGCGCCCACGATGTGTCTGAGTGAACGGCGTAGAACGATGGCGTCGACCCACCCCTCGCCGTCAGTCAGAGGTGACCGGCCGGCCTGCCATGGGGGCTGCTTTCAGGGACCTGCTTAGTCGATGAATACCGGCGTGCCGTCAAAGACGTCCGATGGCAAGCGCATGCCCGCGACTTTGGGATCGCCGACATCAAAGGCGACATAGTCGCGGAAGAACGACCGAGCATGGCGAGAATTGCGGATGTCACGCCAGGGAATGAAGAGTACGGGATGTCCGATCCGGAACATCCAAAGCGGTGCGAGGAACATGCCATCATCGGTGATGGTCACCGTCAGGACCCGATTGTAGCTCGTGATGCCAACCATGCCGGTTACGCCCCGGATCACGCGCCGACCTTCCGGCGGCCGGGTGGCGCGATAGCGCCTGGCCAGCCGCCGCCATCCGCCGATGAAGGACATGGACATCAGGACGAAGGTCCACAGCCCGCCGAAGAAGACCGGCCAGACGAGAATGATCAGCGCCAGAAGCAGCCATGTGGAAAGGCCGGTGGTGTGGGGCATTGGAAGTCCGTGGGTGAGCGAATGGCGAATAGTTGTCAGCGAATAGTTTTACAGCAATGACGTCAACTGCTTCTTAACTATTCGCTATTGGTCAATAACTATTCGCTACTCCCTGTTCGCCCACCCCCTTCCCCCGGAACAAAACCCCAATCCGTCGCGTTTCCGGGAAAATCCTGGGTAAAAAGTATGCGTATTGGCACTTTCGGGCTGCGCACCGTGAAACTGGCGCCGCGGACCGGCATCGAGCATGTCTTCGTTATCGCCGCGCGCGTCTCGCAAGTCGTCGTGGCGCTGATCGCCACCGTTTATGCACTTGATTATGCCGAGATCATCCTGGCGCCGATTTTCCTCGGCCTGGTGATCGGGCTGATGTTCTCCCCGGTCGCCCGGTCCATCGAGCGGCACGGCGTGCCGAACTGGCTTTCGGGACTGGTCATCGTCTTCGTCTTTATCCTGCTGTTGCTGCTGATCGCGACGGCGATCGCGGTGCCGCTTTCCAACTGGATCGACAGGGCGCCGGATATCTGGAAAAGCCTGCAATTGCATATCAGGGACTGGAAGAGCGTGCTTTCCTCGCTCACCAGCCTGCAGAGCCAGTTCGGCAGCCTGATGGGGCAGACGGGCGCGATGATCGTCAAGCTCGACAGCGGCAGTCCGGTGGAAAGCGTGGCCACGCTTGGACCGACGATCGTCGCGGAACTGCTGCTGTTCTTCGCCAGCATCTATTTTTTCATCGCCACGCGCGACCAGTTCCGGCTTTCGGTTCTGGCGCTGTGCATGACGCGCCGCCTGCGCTGGCGTATCGCCCATTTCTTCCGCGATGTGGAAATCCTGATCTCGCGCTATCTGCTGACCATCACCAGCGTGAATATCTGTCTCGGAATCGCGGTGACGCTGGCACTCTGGGCCGTGGGCATGCCGTCGCCTGTGCTCTGGGGCGTGCTGGCAGCGGTGATGAATTATGTCACCTATGTCGGTCCGGCCATGATGGCCGTGGTGCTCCTGTCCATCGGCCTGGCGACGCGACACGGTTTCGACATATTGCTGCCCCCGGGCGTCTATCTTGGCCTGCACCTCATCGAGTCGCAATTCGTCACGACGCAGATTCTGGGCGTGACCATGACAATGAACCCGTTCCTGGTGTTTCTGGCGCTGGCCTTCTGGATCTGGCTCTGGGGGCCGATCGGCGGCTTCATCGCCGTGCCGTCGTTGCTGGTCATCTATGCTCTTTTGCGCAATACCGTGCAGATGCGGAACCAGGCAGCGGTGGTGCAATGAACTCGATCAAGGWGGACGAATGAAGATCTTCAAATGCCAGAATTGCGGCAATACCCTCCATTTCAACAATGACACCTGCCTGAACTGCGGCCTGAAGGTCGGCTATATACCCGAGCTTTTCACCATGTCGGCGCTCCAGCCGCAAGGCGAGCATCTGAGCGCGCTGGTCGATCCGAACCGTCCCTATATCTTCTGCCACAATGCCAGTGAGGCCGCCTGCAACTGGTTGGTGGCGCAGGAATCGGGTGAGACGTTCTGCCTTGCCTGCCGCTACAATCTCACCATTCCCGATCTTTCGGTGCCCGACAATCGCGAACGGTGGCAGAAGATCGAGCAGGCGAAGAAGCACCTTTTCTATTCGCTCACGCGTTTCGAACTGCCGATTCCGAACCGGGCCGCCGATCCTGAGAACGGCCTCGGCTTTGAATTCCTCGCCGACATGGTCAATGCGGACGGCACGGCGGAGCCAGTCATGACGGGACATGCCAGCGGCCTGATCTCGATCAACGTCGCCGAGGCCGACGATGCCGAGCGCGAGCAGCGGCGTACGGCGATGGGCGAACCCTATCGTACGCTGATCGGCCATTTCCGCCATGAGATCGGGCATTTCTATTGGGACCTGCTGGTCCGCAGCGGCGAGCGGATGGAGGCGTTCACGGCTTTGTTCGGCGATCCCGATCGGGACTATGCCGCAGCGCTGCAGCAGCATTACCAGAGCGGCGCGCTCGTCGGCTGGCGCGACAACTATATCAGCGCCTATGCTTCGGCCCATCCTTGGGAGGATTTTGCCGAGACCTGGGCGCATTGCTTCCACATGGTCGACGGGTTGGAAACGGCGAAGGTGTTCGGCATCCATCCGGATTTCAAGGTCGACATGGGGCTCGGCAAGCCGGCCGATCCCGATTTCGATCCTTATCGGGCCACCAATATAAGGCCGGTCATTGCCTCCTGGGTGCCGCTTACCGTGGCGATCAACAGCCTCAACCGCAGCCTCGGCCAGCCGGATTTCTATCCCTTCGTGCTGACGCCGATGGTGATCACCAAGATCGACTTCGTGCTCAGGCTGATCGTCAGCGCCCAGGCCGAGCAGGACGACCCGTTTGCGCCGCAATCGGCGATGCAGTTAGGATAAGAGTGCCTTCATCTTCGTGGCCGGGTCGGCGAGGGCGGCCGGGTCAGGATGGGCGCGCCTGGCGATCAGCATTTCGGCGATGCGGATATCCTTGGCCACGGCATTGCCGGTGGACATGCCGCTTGCCGCCAGCAACCGCCCGTCCTCGGCGAGATCGAATTGCAGGAAGGCATCGTCGGAGAGGGGGCGGGTGACATGGGTGGTCGCGCCGTCCGCAAGGCCCACGACCTGCAGCGTCAGGTCATATTGATCCGACCAGAACCATGGCACCGAGGCGATCGGTTCGTCATGGCCGAGCATGTTGCGGGCCGCAAGCGTGCCCTGGTCCTGGGCATTGCGCCAGGCTTCGAGCCGCACCCGCCGTCCGCCATAGATGGGCAGCGGGAAGGAACAGCAGTCGCCGGCGGCAAAAATGCCGGGCGCGGAGGTCTCCAGCCTGTCATTGACGGCGATGCCGTTGTCGATGGCGAGGCCGGCGATCTGGGCCAGGCCGATATTGGGTGCGGCGCCGACGCCGACGATCACCAGGTCGGCAGCGATCCTGTCGCCATTGGCGAGCACGATGACTGCCTCGTCTTGAGTCTCTTCGAGGCCGGCAATGGAGACGCCGCAGCGCAGGTCGACGCCTTCGGCGACATGGCGTGCGGCGATGCGCGTGGCAATGGCTTCCGGCACGCCGCGGCTCAGCACGCGCGGCAGGCCTTCGACCAGCGTCACCGCGGTGCCGGCCTTGCGCGCCGAAGCGGCGAGTTCGAGGCCGATGAAGCCGCCGCCGATGATCGCCAGCCTGCGGCCCTGGCCGAGCGCGCCCCGAATGGTCACCGCGTCGTCATGGCTGCGCAGCGTCACGATCCGGCGGCTGTTGGCCGGCATGAACGGCAGCCGGCGCGGGCTGGCGCCGGTGGCGAGCAGGGCCGTGTCGAAGACAATCCGGCTGCCGTCGGAGAGTTCGATCGCCCGCGATGCGGGGTCGAGCGCCATGGCCGAGACGCCGGTGCGCAGATCGATATTCTGTTCGGCAAATCTTTCGCGCGGTGCGACATGGGTGGGCAGCGCATCGGCAGCCAGTCCATGCTTGGAGAGCGGCGGCCGCTCATAAGGATGCAGCGCCTCGCTGCCGATCAGCACGATCGGGCCGGCATGGCCGTTGTCTCTGAGCGCAAAGGCGGCGCGCGCGCCGCATTCGCCGGCACCGATGATGACGGCGCTTTGATCCATGCGCAGCATCAGGGCACCTGGAGCAGGACGGTGTCGCCGTCGACCTTGACCGGATAGGTTTTCAGGTTGACGCAGACCGGCGCACCCTTGGCGTCACCGGTCTTGTAGTTGAAGCGGCCGTTATGCTTGGGACATTCGATGATGTCGTCCATCACCAGGCCATCGGCGAGATGGATCTGCTCATGCGTGCAAAGCCCATCGGTGGCATGGAACGTGTCTTCCGGGCTGCGATAGACGGCATAGGTCTTGCCGCCGTGATCGAAGCGCATCACGTCTTCTTCATCGATATCGTCCTTGTCGCAGACCTTGACCCATTCGCTCATCGGGTTTCCTCCTGAAATGATGATGTCGTTATAGCGTCTTTTTGAGGTGTGTCGTGATCAATTTGGCATCAAAATGATCTATTCGGCCGGCATGGCGACGACCTCGCCGTGGAATTCCGGCCGATAGGGCTTGGCCGAGGCCGGCAGTTCGCGGCGGACATACCATTCCGGCTCGCGGCGCTGGCGCCACAGGGCGGGAATGATTTCCCGATAGGCTTCCCAGGTCGAGGCATAGGGCTTTGGCGTGTCGGCCTTCATCCGCTCATGCAGCCTGGGCAGCGCATGATAGGGGACCATGGGGAACATGTGATGCTCCACATGATAATTCATGTTCCAGTAGAGGAAGCGGAACACCGGGTTCATGTAGACGGTGCGCGAATTCAGCCGATGGTCGAGCACGTTCTCGGCAAGGCCGGCATGCTGGGTCAGGCCGACCATGTTGGAGAACCAGCCGCCATACATGGTCGGCAGGACGCCGATCAGCATCAGCGGCAGGATGGAATGGAAAGCAAGGGCGATCGCGATCGTTACCACATAGATCGCCATCCAGGCCCGCGCGGTCCAGTAAACTTTCGACCATTCGGATTGCGGAACGAAGGTCTTCTCCTCCTCGCTCAGCCGGCCGAAGGCATAGTTGACGGCGCTCCATAGCGCGGTGGGCGCGTTGATGATGTTGAAGAAATTGAGCGCGATCTTCCACAAGGCCGGCGGGCGCATGGCGACGATTTCCGGGTCGCGGCCGACGATGATCGTGTCGGTGTGATGGCGCGTATGGCTCCAGCGCCAGATCGCCGGATTGCGCATGATCATGAAGCAGGCGATGGCATAGACCGCGTCGTTGATCCAGCGCGTCTTGAAGGCGGTGCCGTGGCCGCATTCGTGCCAGCGCGAATCCGAAGACGAACCGTAGAGCACGCCATAGGCGATGAAGAACGGAACAGACCACCAGGAGCCCCAGAGCAGGGCGGCGGTGCCGCCGAAGCCGATCAGCAGCGCAAACCAGAGGATCGTGTCGCGGATCGCCGGGCCGTCGCTGCGGCTCATCAATTCCTTCATCTCCTTGCGCGGGATGTCGGTGTGATACCATTCGGCGGCGGACAGTCCGTCCTCGGCGGCTTTGGCGCCATCGATCCCCAGCAGGCTGTAATCTCTTTTCGTCGGTGTCTTCATAAACTTCCTCCCGCGGCGGTTCGGGCCGCCGGCGCCGGATATCGGGTGCGCGTTGAATGACGAAAGGATAGGGTGATCGGCGGCGTTGCTCAATGCGCTTATGAAATATTCTATCATTCATTGCAAAACACATCCTCATGATGATATGTTTCTCTCAAACGGAGGAGAGGGCATGGCCTCGCGCCCCACCATTGCCGACCTTGCCAAGGCCGCGGGCGTCAGCGTCGCCACGGTCGACCGGGTGATCAACGGCCGTCACAAGGTGCGGGAGGAAACGTCGCGGCGGGTCTATGACGCCGCCACCGATATCGGCTTCCATGCGGTCAGCCTGCTGCGGCAACGCGTCTTCGAAGGCCTGCCGCAATATAAGCTCGGCTTCATTCTGCAGAAGCCGAAGCATGATTTCTACCAGGCTTTCGCCCGCGAACTGGAAAATGCAGTGCTGTCTGCACCGGGTATTCGCGGTGTGCCGCAGATCGAATTCGCCACCAACCAGACGCCGACCGCGCTGGCCGACATGATCCGCACGGTCGGCGGCCGCAACCAGGCGCTGGCGATGACGGCGCCCGATTATCCGGCGCTGACGGTGGCGGTCGAGGAGTTGAAGGCCAAGGGCATTCCGGTGTTTTCGCTGCTCTCCGACTTCGCCTCCGGCATTCGCGAGGGCTATCTCGGCCTCAACAACCGCAAGGTCGGGCGGACGGCGGCCTGGATGATCGCCAAGGCGGCAAAGCGGCCGGGCAAGGTGGCGGTTTTCGTCGGCAGCCACAGATTCCATGGTCACGAATTGCGCGAAATGGGTTTCCGCTCCTATTTCCGCGAACATGCACCGGAATTCGAGGTGCTGGACACGCTGGTCAATCTCGAGACGCGGCAGATCACCCATGAGGCGACGCTCGATCTCCTGCACCGGCATCCGGACCTGATCGGCTTCTATGTCGCCGGCGGCGGCATGGAAGGGGCGATCTCGGCGATCCGCGAGGAGCAGCTCGGCGGCAAGCTCAACATCGTCGTCAACGAGCTGACGCCGGATTCGCGCTCGGCGCTCGCCGACGACGTGGTGATGATGGCGATCGCCACGCCGTTGCAGCATCTCTGCCGCGACCTGATCGGCCTGATGGTCAAGACGATCGAGAATGGTCCGGCGAGCGTGCCGGGGCAGACGTTCCTGCCGTTCGAGATGTATGTGCCGGAGAATATTTGAGCGCTTCCGGCTCCCTCTTCTCCCCGCTGGAGAAGAGGAGCCGGCGGCCTTCTCTTGCAAGAATCCCATCATTTCTGCCGTTCTTTCTTTCAGGGATGCTACTTTCGCAAGCCGATTCCGCTTTGACGAAAGCCTCCGAACCTGCTGACTTATGCGCGAAACCGGAGGAACCGGCCGCTGACATAAGCGCCGGAATGAGGCAGAATGAAATACGCATTGAACCATATGACCGCGCCGCGTCTCGGCGTTTCCAAGTTTTTCGAGCTTGCAAAATCGCTCGGCATCAGCGCGGTGGAAATCCGCAACGACCTCGCCGGCAACGCCATTCTCGACGGCACGCCGCCGGCAAAAATCCGCGACCTGGCCGGCGAAGCCCGTCTGGACATCATTTCGATCAATGCCTTGCAGCGCTTCAACGAATGGAATGATGCGCGGGAAAAGGAAGCGGTCGAGCTTGCGGCCTATGCCCGCGATTGCGGTGCCAAGGCGCTGGTCCTGGTGCCCGTCAATGACGGCAGCGGCCGGGCGGAAGGCGAGCGGCAGGGCAATGTGCGGGTATCGCTCAAGGCGCTGAAGCCGATCCTGGCCGATCACGGCTTGACCGGCCTGGTCGAGCCGCTCGGCTTCCAGATCTGTTCGCTGCGCTCCAAGCGGGAGGCGGTCGACGCCATCAATGCCGTCGGCGGCACCGGCATTTTTCGCCTGGTGCATGATACATTCCATCACGTGCTCGCTGGCGAACCGGAAATTTTTGCCGAGCGGACCGGACTGGTGCATATTTCCGGTGTCACCGACACTGCCGTCGGCATCGACGATATGCTGGATGCGCATCGCGTCATGGTCGGGCCGGGCGACCGGATGGACAATGTCAGCCAGATCAGGGCGCTCAGCGCCGCTGGTTACGACGGCTACTTCTCGTTCGAGCCGTTCGCGGCGTCGGTACACGACAATGCCGATCCTGAGAAGATGATCAAAGACAGCATGGACTATATCGACCGGCCGGTCTGAAAGTTCGATGAGCGAGGGCGAAATCCGGTCCGTTCCACAAAAAAGGGAACGGACCGGATTGACAGCCGCAGAAAATGGAATAAACATTCCGAAATATGGAATGACGGATTTTATGTTCCATATTGGATATTGGGAGATATCCGCAAACAGTTGGCCCCGAAGAACGGGGTTCCGGTTCAAGTGAGGTGCCGCCGGACACCGCATGTGGAGGAGAAAGACAATGAAGAAATTCCTGCTCGGAACAGCGATGGCCGCGATCATGGCGGCTTCGGCGCATGCCGGCACGATCGGCGTGTCGATGGCCGATTCCGATACGTTCCTGACGGTGCTGCGCAAGGGTATCGAGAAGGCTGCGGCGGATGCCAACCAGCCGGTGCAGATCGAAATCGCCGACGACGATGTGCAGAAGCAGCTGTCGCAGATCCAGAACTTCATTGCCGCCAAGGTCGATGCGATCATAGTCAATGCGGTCGATACCTCGGCCTCGGCACCGATGACCAAACTCGCCAACGATGCCGGCATCCCGATCGTCTATGTCAATCGCCAGCCGATCGACGTCGATGCGCTCGGTCCCAAGGGTGCGTTCGTCGCTTCCAACGAAGCCGATTCCGGCACGCTGGAAACCAAGGAAGTCTGCCGCCTGCTCAAGGGCAAGGGCGACATCCTGGTCATGGAAGGCGACCTTGCCAACCAGGCCGCCGTACAGCGCACCAAGGACATCCATGACGTGATCGCCACGCCGGACTGCGCTGGCATGAAGATCCTCGACGAGCAGACCGCCGTCTGGGATCCGGTCAAGGCGCAGGACCTGATGACCAACTGGATCGCCGCCGGCCACAAGCCTGCCGCCGTGATCGCCAACAACGACAATATGGCGATCGGCGCGATCAACGCCATGAAGGCTGCCGGCTGGGATATGAAGGATGTCGTCGTCGGCGGCGTCGACGCCACTCAGGAAGCGCTGGCTTACATGAAGAACGGCGATCTCGACGTCACCGTCTTCCAGGATGCGTTCGGCCAGGGTTCCGGCGCGGTCGACGCGGCGATCAAGCTCGCCAAGGGCGAGAAGGTCGAGACGAAGGTCTGGATCCCGTTCCAGCTGGTCACGCCTGACAACATGGCCAAGTTCGTGACCAAGAACTGATCGGCGAGGGTATCCGATTGCCGTGCGTCGCCCTGTCAAGGGGCGGCGCACGGTATGCTCCAAGGATAGTGCCGTTGCAAGGATCATGCCCATGACAGTCAGCCCGTCCACGATGCAGGCCGTGCGCGAAAGCGGTGCGGTGCCCGGCTCCGAATACCTTCTCGAAGTGGAGGATGTGCGCAAGGAATTTCCCGGCGTCGTCGCACTCGACAAGGTCGAGCTCAAGCTCAAGCGCGGCACGGTGCATGCGCTGATGGGCGAAAACGGCGCCGGCAAGTCGACGCTGATGAAGATTCTCGCCGGCATCTACACGCCCGACACCGGCAGCTTCAAGCTGCGCGGCCAGGACATCCGCCTCAAGAGCCCGCTCGATGCGCTGGAAAACGGTATCGCCATGATCCATCAGGAGCTCAACCTGATGAATCCGATGACCGTGGCCGAGAATATCTGGATCCGCCGCGAGCCGAGGAGCCGTTTCGGCCTGATCAATCACGGCGAGATGAACCGTATGACGGAGGCGCTGTTCAAGCGGCTCGATATCGATATCGACCCCGAGATCAAGATCGGCCGGCTGTCGGTCGCCAGCCGGCAGATGGTCGAGATCGCCAAGGCGGTCTCCTACAATTCCGATGTGCTGATCATGGACGAGCCGACCTCGGCGCTGACGGAAAAGGAGGTGAGCCACCTCTTCCGCATCATCCGGTCGCTGAAGGCCGAAGGCAAAGGCATCATCTACATCACCCACAAGATGAACGAGCTGTTCGAGATCGCCGACGAGGTCTCGGTGTTTCGCGATGGACACTATATTGCCACCAAGCCGTCGAGCGAGGTCACCCGTGACGACATCATCCGCATGATGGTCGGCCGCGAAATCACGCAGATGTTCCCCAAGGAGACGGTGCCGATCGGCGATGTGGTGCTTTCGGTCAAGAACCTGACGCTGAAGGGCATCTTCCACGATGTCAGTTTTGATGTCCGCGCCGGCGAGATTCTCGGCTTTGCCGGGCTGGTCGGCTCCGGGCGCTCCAATGTCGCCGAGACGATCTTCGGCGTCACGCCGGCCAATTCCGGCCAGATCTTCATCCGCGGCGAGGAGGTCAAGATGTCGTCGCCGGCGGTGGCGATGCGGCATGGCATGGCCTTCCTGACGGAAGATCGCAAGGAAACAGGCTGCTTCCTGCTGCTCGACATCCAGGAAAATGCCCAGATGGCGGTGCTGCAGAACCGCTATGTCAATTTCGGCTTCGTGCAGCAGGGCAAGCTGTCGCGCGATGCGGCTACCATGGCCAATCGGCTCCGGGTGCGCACGCCCGACATGCATGAGCGCATCCTGAACCTGTCCGGCGGCAACCAGCAGAAAGTGCTGATCAGCCGCTGGCTGATGACCGACCCGAAGATTCTCATCCTCGACGAGCCGACGCGCGGCATCGATGTCGGCGCCAAGGCGGAAATCCACCGGCTGATCTCGCAACTGGCGGGGCAGGGGGTGGCGGTCATCATGATCTCGTCGGAAATGCCTGAGGTCCTCGGCATGAGCGACCGCATCCTGGTGCTGCATGAAGGACGTGTGACGGGTATTCTGGACCGCAAGGATGCGGACCAGGTGAAGATCATGGAACTGGCGTCACACTGATCGGTGACGGTGTGGGGAGACGGTTATGACTGAGAGAACAAACGAATTAGGCAATACTTCCGCCACCGGTCTGAAGAAGGTCCGCAGACTGCCGGCCGAGATTTCGATCCTTGCGGTGCTGATCGGCATCATTCTGGTCTTCGAGGTGCTCGGCTGGTATTTCATCGGCGACAGCTTCATCGCCAATAAGCAGCGCATCTCGATCATCGTGCTGCAGGTGGCGGTCACCGGCATCATCGCCGTGGGCGTCACCCAGGTCATCATCACCGGCGGCGTCGACCTGTCGTCAGGATCGATGGTGGGTTTCATCGCCATGGTGGCCGCCAGCTTTGCGCAGACGGCGATCAATTCGCGCGCCGTCTTCCTGCAGCCGGAATGGTCGAAGTTCGGTTTCAGCTGGTTCATCGATGCGAGCCCGGTCTGGGCGATCGTTGCCGGCCTGCTGCTTGGCTTGCTGCTTGGCTGGTTGAATGGTTTCCTGATCGCCAAGACCGGCATTCCGCCCTTCATCGCCACGCTGGGCATGATGGTGTCGGCACGCGGTCTGGCGCGCTGGTACACGGAAGGCCAGCCGGTGGCGCTGCTCAGCCCGGATTTCGCCTGGTTCGGACAGAGCTTTGAGGTTGCGGGCTTTCCGGTGCCGCGGCCGGTGATCATTTTCTTCCTTGTGGCAATCATCTGCCACATAGCGCTYGCCTATACGCGTTACGGCAAGTTCACCTATGCGATCGGCGCCAATCCGCTGGCGGCCCGCGTCTCGGGTATCGATATCGGCCGACACCTGATCAAGGTCTATGCCGTTGCCGGCCTGCTCTCCGGCCTCGCCGGCGTGATGCTCGCGGCTCGTGCCCAGTCCGGCCAGCCGAATATGGGCATCGGCTTCGAACTGGACGCGATTGCCGGCGCGGTGATCGGCGGCACGTCGCTGGCGGGTGGCGTCGGACGGATCACGGGCACGGTGATCGGCACGATCATTCTCGGCGTGGTGACGTCGGGCTTCACCTTCCTCAGGGTGGGTGCGTATTACCAGGAAATCGTCAAGGGCGCGATCATCGTCGCGGCGGTGGCGATCGACGTCTACAGGCAGAAGCGCAAAGGCAGGGCGTAGCCGCGCCCTCCCTGTTCTCCCCCGCGGGGAGAAGTTGTCCTAAGGACAGATGAGGGCTTCGCGCGTGGGGCGCCCCCCTCATCCGGCCTCTATGGGCCAACTTCTCCCCGATGGGAGAAGAGGGAGCAAGCATCTGCGAGCCTTGCCTCGTTGGGAGATGCGCGCCTTCGATCAACGCAGCAGGGCCGATGGGGTGTCAACACTGCGGAACGCCGATGGCCGGAAGCGCCGAAAGCACACCGATGCGACACGACTGTCGCGTCCAACCTCTCTCAAATGCGATTCCACCAAAATTCGAACAGTGTGACGACACCCGCATCCGATGCGATGCGACAGCGATCAAGGAGTTGCTCCGTGAGAATCGATGACCTTCTTTCGCGCTTCAAGATACAGACGAAGGTATCGATCTTCGTCGTGCCGTTCATCTTGTGTATCTGCGCAGTCGGCGTCATCGGCTTTGCGACGTCACGCACCCTGAGCAACAGACTTGTGCTGTCGAGCGAGATCATGCGCTCCCTTGGCGGTTTCCGCGACGTCTCGGCGGCGATGAACCAGTTTCTCGAACATTCGTCCACGAATGCGCGCGACGCCGTTCTCGCTCAATTGGCCAATCAGAAGACCATACTTGAGACGGTCCGCGCCTCGCTGGCAGGAAAGGCGGCCGGCGCTTCGGACCTGACGGCGGCCATCGAGGGCGTCGGTCACACGGACGCTCAGATCGAAACGCTCTGGAAGCTTTTCGAGGACGAAAGCGCTGTGCAGGCTGAGATCAAGAGCGACATGGACGCTTTGACCAAGCTGCAGGCGGGACTCAAGACCAATAGCGCCAAGCTTCAGTTCCTGATGAAGAAGGACACGGACGCGGCCGACAAGATCTTTCTCGCCGCCAGCAAAATAGACAATGTCATCCAGGCAATCGCCGGTGGCTTCGACAAATTCGATGCGGCAAAATCCGTTGGCGACAAGCAGGCCGCGGTCAAGGCACTGATTGCCGGCTTCAGCTGGCAACGCGGCCTGCTGGAGAGCAATCTGCCGGTGGCGTTCAAGCTGCTTCCGAATGAATTCGACCAATCCTTCAAGGCGTTGCAGGCGGCAGTCGACGTGACCTCCGTCCTGCCGAATGACACGCTGACCGAGAGCGCGGTTGCCGCGAAAAAGACATTGGCCAGGCTGATTGACGCCTATGGCGAAAAAATGCGCGAGGCGGCGGCACAGCTGACCAAAGCGAAGACCGCGGCGATCCCGGTCGATCGCGCCACGCTCGCCGCCAAGCAGATCGTAGAGGATGTCTTCAACGTCAAGATCCAGTTTGCAAGTTTTCTGCTCGAGGCAAGCAAGAGCAACCAGGCTGCGGTGTCCGACAGGCTGCAGTTCATGAAGAAGAGCATTGGCGGGCTGCTGACGAATTCCGGCAGCATTGCAGAGTTCAAGGATTTGGGAACGCAGCTTGGCAAAGTGGCGGACAGCCTGCTGTCCCACAGCCAGGCTCTGGTTGATATCAGCGAGAAGCGCAGCACCGAATTTGCCGTTGGCTCCGCTGAAATCGGCGCGGTCTGGCAACATCTCACCCAGTTCGCCCAGTCGCAGATGCAAAGCGCCGGAGCGGAGCGCGACAGCGCCAATTCTATCTCGATCGGCACGACGCTGGCCGGAATCTTGATCGCCATCTTTGCCGGCATCGGATTGGTCATGACCTTCAAGGGGCCGATCGGGCAGATCACGTCGGCCATGCGCAAGCTCTCGGAAGGAAAGCTCGACACAGCGATCAATGGGCAAGCGCGCGTCGACGAAATCGGCGAAATGGCGCGCGCGCTCGGCGTTTTCAAGCAGAATGCGGTCGCCAAGATCGAGATCGAACGCCAGAGCGAAGCCGAGCGCGCCACTGCGGAAGCCGAGCGCCTGCGCAATGACCAGGAAAAGCTCGATATCGACGGCCAGATCGACTTTGCCGTCAATGCGCTTGCCGCAGGCCTCGGCCGGTTGTCGCAGGGTGATATTTCGCAGACGATCGAGACGCCTTTCTTCGGCCGTCTCGAACAGCTGCGCAGTGATTTCAACACGTCGCTGCTACGGTTGCAGACGACGATGGCGAATGTCCGCGACAATATCTTCCTGATCCAGCGCAATGCCGGCGAGATGAGTGCGGCGGTCGACGAACTGTCCAAGCGCACCGAACAGCAGGCCGCCTCTCTCGAACAAACCGCGGCAGCGGTCGAGGAGATTACCGTGACGGTCAAATCCTCTTCCGAGCGGGCGCAGGAGGCCAATCAGATCGTCTCCGAGACCAAGCAGTCCGCGGATGCGTCCTCGGTGGTCGTCGCAAATGCGATCGATGCCATGGGCCGGATCGAGGGAGCCTCGAACCAGATCGTCCAGATCATCAGCGTGATCGATGAAATCGCCTTTCAAACCAACCTGCTGGCCCTGAATGCCGGCATTGAAGCGGCACGCGCCGGAGAGGCCGGCAAGGGCTTTGCGGTCGTGGCGCAGGAAGTGCGCGAGCTCGCGCAGCGGTCGGCACAGGCGGCGCAGGAAATCAAGGGCCTGATTGAAACGTCGAGTAATGAAGTGTCAGCAGGATCGCAGTTGGTGCAGGAGACCGGCAGGGTCCTGACGGAGATTTCGGAAAAAATCGTCACCGTCTCCGAACGGGTGGAGATGATCGCCGTGGCGAGCCGTGACCAAGCGCTTGCATTGGGTGAAGTCAATGCGTCCGTCAATTCGATGGATCATATGACGCAACAGAATGCGGCCATGGTGGAGGAGACCAATGCCGCCACCCAGCATCTCGCCACGGAGGCTGATAATCTCATGGCGCTGATTGGGCAGTTCAGGATTGGCGATGCGGCGAAGGGTGAGGCGGGGCAGTTGGTGGCTTAGCGGCTGTCGCTGCGATTGCTTGGGGCTTCGGCATTTTACCGTGTGGCACCCCCCTCTGGGCGGTCGAGCCACTTTAATGTTACATATTCCACGATTGTTCTGCGAGTTGGCCGAAATCGCAGCTTCGGGCCGACTGGGCCAACTTGCTGGAAGGCAGACTGCGCTGCGCTCATTTACAGCCTTCCAGCGCGTTGTGGTCCATCATCTCGCCTCTTCGGCGTCGGCCAGACGTTTCATGTCGGCGAGTGCCTCGGCATTTTCGCTGTAAAAATCTGGAACGCGATCGATTGTCGGATCGCTGGCCAGATAGATCAGGATCGCCGCAGTCGCCGTACCGACGCTCTCTTCGAGTTTCAGTCCCGCATCTCCGGCGGATGTCACGACCCAGCCGGCACGGCTGTGCGTTGTCTCCGAAGTATGCCAGTATTCCATATCAAGTGCGCCGGGTCGCGATGCCGCAGCGTAGACAGTCCGGTGGATATTGTCGATTTTCGGCGCAGCCGGCAGGATGGCGCCCCTGAGATCGGCGCCCGTCAGCGTGGCGCCTGCCATATCGGCGTCCCTGAGATCAACCTCCCGAAGGTCGGCGCCGGTCAGATCGGTGCCTGTCAGCGCAGCGCCCCGCAAGTCCGCTTTCCGCAAATCGACGTCGCTGAGGTCGGCTCCTCGCAAAAGTGCGTCCTGAAGGTTGATCCCTTTGAGCTCCGCCCCCGTCAGATCTGCATTGGCTTCCAGCGCCTGGCCCAGGGCCTCGCGGAGCTTGACGCCATAGTCCGCGTCGGCGGCGCATTCAATTTCCACTGCAATTGGTTTCTTATGTGTCCTTCGAAAGCGGATCTCAAACTGCATACATAGTTCCTCTGCAAACGATGAGTAGTCGGGTTGAAATAGGCAGAGCTGCGTATTCCCAGAGCAATTCCAGGAGAAGTGGATACCGGTTCTCCGTCCGGAAATGGGGTAGACCCAACAGTCGTGTCGCCACCGTGCATGCCTACTTCAAAAACACATGCACCGTCGCCGCCCGCCCGACGGCATCAATCACCGTCAGCGTCGAATACCCCGCCCCGTCCGGCTGCCATTGATAGGTCCGGTTGCGGGTCGGATCATCCAGCGTCCTGCCGTTCGCCAGCCAGCGGAACGGCGGCCTGCCGCCCTGCAGTTTCAATGACAGCGGCATGGCGTCGGCTGTCGCGAGGTCGAGCTCGATCTGCGCATCCTCGGGCGGATAGACGATCTGCGGTGCAGGTTCGCGTGCGCTGATCGTCACGAGGCCATTGGCATTGCGGGCGAAGCGTTTGAGGGTGACCGGCAGCTCCGACTCCGAGAGCCTGAACGCACCGGCCGGTGCTTCGTGCAGCGGCGTATAGGCCACGCCCGATTTGGCAAAGGCGTCGAACAGGATGGGCGCGGCCGAGACGAAGCCGGAAAGGCCGGGGATCGCGGCATTGTCGGCGCGGCCGACCCAGACGCCGAGCACGTAGCGGCCATCGAAGCCGACCGTCCAGGCGTCGCGAAAGCCATAGCTGGTGCCGGTCTTGTAGGCGATGCCGCGATTGATGGCGCCGAGCGGCGGGCGCATGCCGGAGAGGATATCGGTCACCTGCCAGTCGGCGACCGCATCGAGGATCGGCTCGCCGTCGATCTGGCTCGGCTGCTCGTGGATGCCGTCGCCGATATTGACCGGATGGCCGCGATTGGCCAGCCCGCAATAGAGTTGCACAAGATCATGCAGCGTGATGCCGACGCCGCCGAGCGCGATCGCCAGGCCCGGCGTGTCGTCGGTCGGCAGCACCGGCTTGACGTTGGCGCGGCGGAAGCGGACGAGCAGTTTCGTCGTACCCACCGCATCGAGCACGCGCACCGCCGGTACGTTGAGGCTCATCTGCAGCGCCTGGCGGATGGTGACGTCGCCCTGGTAGGATGTGTCGAAATTCTTCGGCCGATAGCCGGAGAAATCGGCCGGACGGTCTTCGATGATCGTCTGCTGGGCGATCATGCCGTCTTCGAAGGCGAGCCCATAGATGAACGGTTTCAGCGTCGAGCCGGGCGAGCGCAGGATGCGCGTCTGGTCGATCCAGCCGAAGCGGCTGGCGTCGAAATAATTGGCCGAGCCGATCTCAGCGACGATGGCGCCGGTGCGGGCATCGGCCATGACCATGGCGACCGAGACTTTCGGGCCAAGCCGCGACGCGGCATCGCGGGCCACGTCTTCCAGCGCCCGCTGGATATTGCGCTTCAGCGTCGTCTTGAAGACCTGCTGCTTCGGCTGCTTGCGCAGGGCTGCCTCGGCGATATGGGCGGCGAAGGCCGGCATCAGGCGCCGGCGCGGAATGGCGGTGAAACGGGCGCGGCCGGCTTCGCTGTCGCCGATGACGGTCTCGACCGACAGCCGCTCCAGCACGCGTTCGCGGGCGGCGCGGGCATTGTCGTAGAAGCGGTCCGGGCGGCGGCGTTCGGGCGATTGCGGCAGCGCGACGAGCAGGGCGGCCTCGCCGACGGTCAGCCGTTTCGGCTCGCGGCCGAAATAGGCGAGGCTCGCCGAGCGGATGCCTTCGACATTGCCGCCATAGGGGGCGAGATTGAGATAGAGATCGAGGATCTCAGCCTTGGTCAGCCGCCGTTCGATCTGCACGGCGCGGGCCATCTGCAAGAGCTTGGCGCCCAGGGAGCGTTCCGGCCGCGGCTCGATCAGGCGCGCCACCTGCATGGACAGCGTCGAAGCGCCGGAGACGACATGGCCATGGGTGAAGACCTGGAGGAAGGCGCGGCTCATGGCGACGAGATCGATGCCGTCATGATCGTAGAAGCGCTGATCCTCGTAGGCGACCAGCATTTTGAGATAGCGCGGATCGACGTCGGACGCCTTGACCTTCAGGCGCCATTTGCCGTCCTTGGTGGTGAAGGCGCGCAGCAGCTGGCCATCGGCATCCAGCACTTCGCGTGAACGCTCCGACGCCGCGGTGAGCGGCGGCGGAAAGGCCCGGTCGGCGGCATGCAGACCCCAGGTGATCCCGGCGGCCAATGCCGCCTGGACCACCGAGAAAGCCAGCAATCTGTGCCCGAGCTTCATTGCTTGTCGACTTCCATCTTGCCGGCTGCGGTACGGGCCGAGAATTGCGGCCGGTACATGTCTTCGACCTGTGCGGCCGGATGGTCATAGACGCCCGGGTTCACCGCACGGACGACATAGGCGAGCGTGATCTCGGAATTGTCGCCCGGATTGTGGTCGACCGCCGCCAGGAACCGGTCGTAGCGGAATTCGAGATGGGCAGCCTGGGTCTGCGGCAGCCAGTCGAAATTCGTCAGGTCGGCGCTGTTGACCAGGCTCGGATTGTCGATCTCGAAGCCGGCCGGCAGGAGGTCGGTGACCATCAGGCGCGACGACCAGTCGTTGTTGACGTTGACCTTGAGGACGACGACGTAACGCTCGTTCTGCTTGATGTCGCTGATATTGGCTTCCTCGCCGTCCATCGTATAGTAAGCGCGCGAGATGTCGAAGCCGTTACCGCCGGCATTCAGCGGCTCCTTGGGCGAAGCAACCGTCGTCACCACTGCCGTGACCGGATCATTGGCAGTGTTGACGATGTTGATCGGATGGGTCAGCAGCGCATCGCCCGTCAGCCGGGTTTCATAGCCGCCCTTCTTCACCTGATCGTTGACCTCGACGCGGATATCCTGGTCGGCATCCTTGAGCGCGCGGGCTGCGAGCGTCAGCCAGGCCTGTTCCTGGGTGCTGGTCCAGGTCGACTTCTCCCATTCCTTGCCGACGACGTTGGTCATGTCAGGCACGATCTGCGACATCGGACGGCTTTCGGCCGCCAGAGCCAGGATCGCCGCATCGTCGCGCAGGTTCGAACCATAGTTGGAACGAGCCCAGTTGACCTCGGTCAGCAGACCCTGCTGATGCGCGGCCTCGGCGAAGATGCGCTCGGAACGTTCGTGGTCGCCGTAGAGCGCCAGGGCCGCGCCGATATAGGCCTTGGACAGTTCGGTGGGGAACTGGCCGATCATCGTGTCGGCATAGTAACGCAGGTCGCTGATCGCGGCCTTGCGGTTGCGGGCCAGCACATAGAGCGCATAGGCCATCTCTTCGCCGCGGCCGGCGACATTGTTGTCATAGCCGAGCTGGTTTTCGAGATTGTTGAGCGCCGAGACCAAAGCCTGTTCCGGCACGTCATATTTCTGCTCGCGGGCGCGGGTCAGGAAGTCGGTGACATAGTCATCGAGCCAGAAGTCGCCGGAGCCCGGACCCCAGAGGCCGAAGCTGCCCGTCGAGGCCTGGTAGGACAGCACGCGATAGATGGCCTCCTGCACGCGCTTCTTGACTTCGCCGTCATCCGGCAGGCCGGCCTTGGCGTTGAGCTCGCTGAGATAGAGCAGCGGCATCGCGCGGCTGGTGGTCTGCTCGGCGCAGCCATAGGGGTAGCGGTCGAGCGACATCAAGAGGCCGGGTATGTCGAAGGCCGGCGACCGCGTCAGGTTGACGCTGATCGAGGCGCCCTGCATGATCGAATTGGCCAGCAGCTGGCTGTCGACGAGCAGAGTGCGACCCGGATCGATGCGCACCAGGCGCCGCTCGGTCATCGGTAGCGTCGAGGGCCGGACGAGGACATCGACATTCTGCGTGATGTTGAAGCCGCCCTCCCTGGCAAGCGTCAAGGTCAGTGCGCCCTGGCCGGGCAGGCCACCCTTGACCGGCACGATCAGCGCCGTCTTGCCGCCGGCAGTCAGCGTCACCTTGCGGGTCTGCGCCTTGCTGTCGATCGAGATCGTCGGATCCGGCGAGATGGTCAGTGTATAGTCGCCTGCCGGCGCATCGGTGTCGGCAACGTCGAGGCGCAATTCCGCCTGATCCCCGGGTGCGAGGAATTTCGGCATCGAGGCGGTGATCACCACGGGGTCGCGGATGATCACGTCGCGGGTCGCATGGCCGAGGCCGGCCTTGGTCCAGGCCACCGCCATCAGGCGGGCCGTGCCGTTGAACTGCGGGATGTCGAACTTGACATGCGCCATGCCTTGCGCGTCCAGCTTCACCGGACCGGAGAAGAAGGCGATCAGCTTCTGGGTGGGCGGGTTGGCGCCGAGCGGCCTTTCCGTACCGTCACCGCCGTTGCGCAGCGCACCCATCGTGCCGAGCGACCCATCGATCAGGCGACCATAGATGTCGCGGATTTCGAGGCCGAGCCGGCGCTGGCCGAAATACCAGTCTTCCGGCGCCGGCGGTTCGTAATTGGTGAGGTTGAGGATGCCGACATCGACGGCGGCGACCGTGACATAGGCGTCTTCATTGGCGCCGGCGCCCTTGACGGCGACGGCGATATCGAGCGGCTGGCGCGGCAGCATCTTGTCAGGCGCGGTCAGCGACACATCGAGATGGTTTTCGCCCGGATCGACCGTCAGCCATTTGACGCCGATGGCGCGCATCGGCATGCGGCTTGCCTGTGCATCACCGGGGCGGAAGAGCGTCGCGGTGACATAGGCGCCGGCGCCGAAATCCTTGGTGACGGGGATTTCGATATCGGTGCCGTCCTTCGAAACCGAGGCGTTGATCGTCTCGATAACGCTTTCGGTGCCGACATTGATCAGCGCTTCGCCGGCAAAGCGCGGCGAGATATGCAGCTTGGCGACATCGCCGACCTTGTAGCTGTCGCGGTCGAGCGCGATTTCAAGGCCATCCGGCGTATCGGTCGAGGCCTGCGGCACATACCAGCCGGCGTCGAATTCGACGCTCGACGTCGCGCCGTCACTGCTGGCGGTCTCGATTTCCAGGCGATAGCGGCCCCAGGTGACCGGCGCCTGCACACGGGCGCCGTCGGTGGTCACGTCGATATTGCCGCTGGCGACTTGTCTCGGCGTGTCGACCGGTTCATAGCGCCAGGAGGTGCCATCGCGATACCATTGGTAGTCGCGGTCGATGGCCATCAGACGCCAGGTCAGGCCGGTCATGGCGGTCTTCTTGGCGTCGCGGTCGAGCGCGATGACATGGAAGGCGGCCAGCGAATTCTCGCCGACATAACCGTCGAATTCCGGCTTGATGCCGATCACTTCATTGCCGGTCCTGACCGGCAGCGTGACGTGGCGTTCGACGGCGCGGCCACCGGCTTCCTTCATGCGGACGACGATATTGGCCTGCAGCAGCTGGGTGGTCGAGGGCAGGCTCGGCAGATTGATGTCGAGCGTGGCCTTGCCCTGGTCGTCGAGCGACGGCAGGTTATCGAGCGGCGTGCGAGTGTCGTCGCCGGCCTGCTCGTCGGCGAGGCCGAAGAGATAGCCCGGATAGGCATCGCTGGTATGGGTCGGCTTGACGCCGATATCGCCTTCGAGGTCAAGACCGGCAGCGGGCGCGCCATAAAGGAAACGGCCGTCGATGTCGACCTTGGCGGCCAGGCCGGGCTCGATGGCCTTATCCTTGGCCGTCATGGTGAATTCGATGCGGTCGGGGGTGAAATCTTCGACGAGGAAGGTCTCTTCGCTCAGCGCCGCCTGGTTGACGTCGGTATAGGCGCGGACCGTCCAGGTGCCGCGCATGGCGGTGTTGAGCAGCGGCAGGTCGAGATTATAGCCGCCGGCATGGCTGTCATTGACGACCATGCGGCGATCTTCGACGCCGTCGGGGCGGGTGAAGATGAACGTCAGCGGCAGCTTGTCGATCGCTTGCGCGGCGATGTCGCGGGCAAGGGCCGAGACATGCACGGTTTCGCCGGCGCGGTAGATGCCGCGCTCGGTCCAGCTCAGCACGTCGACGGCGCCGGGGGCGGCACGGCCGGTGACGCCGCGGTCGGAAAGATCGAAGCCGGCGCGGGTCAGGTCGAGGAAGACATAGTCCTTGTCGCCACTCCTGGCGGTCAGCATGGCCGGTGTCATGCCGGCTTTGCCGCGCATCAGGCCGGCGGAGATCACGGCGCGGCCGTTCTGGTCCGATGTCGCGGTGCCGAGCACTTCATTGTTGCGGGCCAGCAGCGTCAGCGTCACGCCGGGCAGCGGCTTGGCGGAGGCGAGCGAACGGGTGAAGACGTTGAGGCCATCGGTGCCGGCATAGGTGGAAATGCCGATATCGGAGACGACGAACCATTGCGTCGACTTGCCGTCCCAATTGTCGGAACTGTCCTTGTCGCCGGCGACGGCGGTCAGGACATAGATGCCGGGTTCGCGCTTCGGCAGCGCCGTGTCGACCGGGAAGGAGGTGATGACTTCCTTGTTGAGTTCCGACTTGATGTCGATCGTGCCCTGCCAGATCAGCTGACCCTGGTCGTTTTCGACTGTCTGCGCCCGATAACCGTCGAGCTGGGAGAGGAATTGCGAATTGGTCAGGATCGAGGTGATGTTGCGGTCGCCGATGCGATAGAGTTTCAGCAGGGCGCTTGGCGTGTTGATCGAGACGATCGGAATGCCATGGCGGGCCGTGCCCGGCAGGACGAAATTGTCGCCGGTGAAGCGCACGGAGGCGTCGCGATCCTTGACATAGACGTCGAGGTCGACCTGGTTCTGCAGGGGCTCGTCGACCGAGGACGGCAGGCCGGCGCGCAGCGCGATCTTGTAGCGGTCGCCGTGGACGAGGCCTTCGACGCAGAGCTGGCTGCCCTTGTTGGAAATCGCCTTGGGGGCGGCGCCGTCGACGGTGACATAGGACGAATAATCGGTGCCGCTCTTCACCAGCGCTTCGGAGAATTGCACGCAGGCGCGCGGATTGGCATTGTCATTGTCGATGGTGTTGCCGGTGACGCGGAAACCCTGGCGGGCGCGCAGGTCCTCATAGGCGGTCTCGACCGCCGGGCTCTGCACCAGCTTCAGGCTGGCCTTGTAGGCGGTCAGCGCCGGGCGGTAATTCTCCATATTCGCCAGCGCCTTGGCGAGGCTGGAGAGTGCTGCGGCACGCAGGCCCTTGCTGCGGCTCACCTGATAGGCGTTGATCGCCGCCTGCAGGCCGGCATTGTTGACGTCGCTGTTGGCGGTGATGCGGTTGGCCGCATCGGCCATCTCGGTCCAGAGCTGGGAATCGTCGGGCGAGATCACCAGCGCGCTCTTGAACGTGGCGAGCGCATGGTCGATCGTGCCGGAGGTCACGTCCTTGCGGGCGATGAACAGCAGCGACTGCAGGCCCATATCGGCCTGGCCGTCAGCGGTCGCGAGATTGGCGCGCATCTGTTTGGCGTCGTTGGTCTGCTGTTCGGTGAGGAATTTCAGCGGCGGTGCGGCGCCGATATCGGGCTCGGCTATGGTGTCGACCACCTTGCCGGCGATCGCGCCGACGAAGGGGTTCATCTTGTTGAAATCCGACTTCAGGAAGCACCACTTGGCTTTCACATTATAGGTGAAGGCCTTGCACTGGTCGTCGCCCATGCAGGTGGTTTTGCATTGGTCGAGCGTCAGGTTCTGCACGGTGCGCAGGTCGAAACCGAAATAATCCGCATCCTTGACGGTCACCACGCTGTGGTTGGCGCCGGCGGCGTGGGCGGCGAAGGGCTGAAGTAGCAAAGTACCGAGAATGAGGGCGGATCGGATGAACGTGCGCATGGACGTAAGTGCTCCCGATTGTGGCGCTGGGCCGATGATCCAATGTTTCAGTGCGGGCGGAGGCAAGTCAAGATCGAAGTGCTGATCGAATGCCTCCCGCCAATGAATTGTCTTGCGAAATGAAGGATTTGTGTCTGGTGAAGGGAAGCGCAAAAGGCCTCGGCGCAGCAGGTGCACGCGTAAAATCACCATGTCGGTCGTTGAGCCGCAACATTTGCCTCCCTCGGGTAAAGTCGCACGCGCGACCGCTTTTGGCGCGGTCTGCCGGCATGGTGGAAGACGCATCGCCGAGGGAGTTTATTCGGCCCTGATCACGATTATTTTATGATGACGTGAGGGCACGAGGCTGCGGATCACGAATGATTGAAGCTGATGGGCACTCCTCTGCCATGACGTGCAGGATGCCTTGCCAAGCCGCTGAACTGGGTTGGCCTTCTATGCGGCGAAGTTGGGGGCAAATGGCGAGAAGCTTTTGTATGAGTGAGATGATGTCGCTGAGGGTTTGATCGGCCCGCGAAATTCAAGACTTGGGCAAACGTGGCCTTATCGATCGCCTATCGAAAAGCTCCCCATAGGTGTGCCATCCGGCAGGTCCTTGATCTGCTGCCATATTTGTCCAAGGACACTGTAGTGAACGGACAAATCCGTTGGTTCCAGGTTCTCGACGGCATATTCACCGCCCAGGAATGGCGGAATGCGGTAGCTGTAGCACTCGTCTTCACCCAGAGTCATGCCGGCAGCGACGCAGCCATCGACAAGCGATGTTGCAAGCCAAATCGAGGCGTTGTCGCCCTGCTTGAGCCGAGCGGCAAAGTCGTTTTGATTGTCGGCGATCCGCGTCAGGCTGCCGGCTCCGAGATCGAGGAAATGGACGCTCCCGTCTTCGAAGACAGCGATGATGTCGCCGACTTTGTTGACGAGCCAGACCGTGAACCTGGGCGGAAAGACCGCAAGCCAATCGGCGAGCAATTCCTTCCAGTTTTTGCCATTTTGGTCGATCAAATAGTCGGTGACTTGGCTCATTTTGGAGTCCGATTTCGACGTCGTGCCGCAGATGATGCTCATCGGACACGTAAAGCGCAAGACAGGCTGGTTGTTGGAGAGTCAGGAATTCCGCGACAAGCCGAGCCAATGCGAAAGCTCATCTTAAAGCAGTGACCACAGGGAGAGCACAATGAACAAAGCATGCTGCTACATTGCGTTTCTGGCGCTTCTGAACGTCTATCCAGCCTCTGCCGCCGAATATGTCTATCCGGTCGTCGAGCCCGGTGCCGCGTCTGCGGGGATATCCAAACTCTTGGCCGATGCCAGGCCTGATGAGGCGTCTGCGGCCCTCGAGAAAGATTTACGCTCAACGACGTCAACAAAGTCCAATTCCGACCAATTGACGACCGCCTTCAAACTCCTCACCAAAAACGGCAAAGCCGACGTCGAGGATGAAGTATTGAATACGAAATACGGCAACTCTATCAATATTATCATCGACTATGTGCATTTTCCGCACCCGGATCTTCCGCTCAATCAATTCCTATTTCTAAGATATATATTCATGAGGAACGGAAGCGGGTGGATCATGACAAACTTTGACTTCAAGACGTCTCCGATATTTCCACCGCCTGGTTGGAGAGGCTGACCAGCGGCCGGGTGATGCAAAATCAGGAATTCGCCCTGTTGCTTTGTAGGGATGATCCATAACCGCAACTGCATTGTGAGATTTTTGGTGGGGTATGGTGCTTGGATTGGGGGCGGGCTTTGCCGGGCGCCATTTGATCGGTCGCCGTTATTGGGGCTTAATGGCATAGATGACGATCTCTCCGCCGCCCGGGGGAAACGAAACCTGAAATCGAATCCTGCATGCAAACCATGTCAAGTTTTCAAATAGAAGCTGACCCAATCCTGTCGAGCACACATTCCCAACCAAGGCCGAGGCGATTTTGCCAACTTGCATCTTTTCTTTGACCTGGCCTCCCCGTATCTTGCCGGTCTCCAGATGGGGCAGTGTGCCGCATGAGTGAAATCCGGAAGCTGGCAGCAATCTTGGTCACCGATGTCGTCGGATACAGCCGGCTGGCGAGGATAGACGAAGACGATATCCTGTCGCAGCTACGAGTGCTGCGCGGCGATCTTATCGAGCCCACCGTGGCCATGCACCATGGTCGTGTGGTCAAGAGCACCGGCGACGGCAGTCTTGTCGAGTTCGGCAGTGTCGTAAATGCCGTGCAGTGCGCCATCAAAATCCAAACGGAGATGCTGGAGCGCAATTCCGGCCGGTCCAGCGACCGCCGCGTAGAGTTGCGGATCGGCATTCACCTGGGTGACGTCGTACAAGAGAGCGACGGTGATCTGATGGGTGACGGGGTGAATGTGGCCGCGCGCCTTGAAGGTGTTTGCGAGCCCGGCTGCATATGTTTGTCCGAGCAGGCCTACTGGCAAGTCAGGGCACGGCTCGAAGTCGCGGTTATCGACCGCGGCGCAGTGCAACTCAAGAACATCCCTGATCCAGTCCATGTCTATTCGCTGCAGATTGGCGATCCCAATGTCAGGGGCGCGGCGCAAATGTCTCCCAGGAATGTCTCGGTATCCACGGTGGCTTCCGAACCGGTCGTTGCCGTTCTCCCTTTCACAGTCGCTGGTGACAGTGACCCTGTGCTGGTGGATGGCATTATCGAAGAGATTACCGATGGTCTAGCCCGTTTCAAGACTGTGACCATCATCGCTCGTGCATCGGCCTTTGCCTTTCCTGCGACCAACCGGCCCTCGCCGCAGGTCGTCAGCGAAAAACTTGGCGCTGATCATCTCGTCGAAGGGACATTTCGCCGAACGACAGCCGGCTTCCGTATCTCCGTGACGCTGACGCATGCTCCGAGCAGCCGGCAGATCTGGGGCGAGAGTTTTGATTGCGCCGAGGCCGATCTTCTGGGCATCGACTTGATCATCGCCAGACGCATTATCAGTCGTCTCGTCGCCAATATCGAAGAATCCGTACTTCGCCGTAGCGCAACGAAACCGGCTGCAAGCCTGCACGCTTTCGAATATCTCACGCGGGGAATTGTCTATCTGAGAGGTTATGGGCAGGACGTTAACGAGAAGGCGAGAGACTATTTCCTGCGCGCAATCGCGATCGATTCAAGTTATGGGTTGGCTTACGCCTATCTCGCACTGAGCGACCTGATAATCGCCGAATATGGCTCTGCTCCAAGACCTGTCCTGGAGGCGTGCCGCAATAATGCGCTTCAGGCTCTCACCTTCGCGCCCGAAGAGGCGCGCTGCCACCGCATTATGGCGCTGGTGCGGTTATATCTTCGCGAACATGCTGCCGCGGAGGGGCACCTGCAACGTGCACTGGACCTCAACCCCTACGATGCCGACACGCTTGCCCAAATGGGTTATCTTCGCACGATGCGGGGTTACGCGCTCGACGGGCTTAGATGGCTTAATCGCGCGGCAGCCCTTAATCCGTTTCATCCGCCATGGTATCATTTCGATCGGTCGATGGCGCTCTACGTGCTTGGCCGCTATGCCGAGGCGGTCGAGGCGATCGAAGGACTACCCCTCCACCACCGCGCGCCAGAAATCCTCCGCGCGGCCGCTCACGCGATGAGTGGCAACGAGGCCGCCGCCGCCCGCTACATCACCATAGCCGTGGATATGAAACCCGACCTTGGCGTCGAGACCGACATTGAGCGGGGCACCGAGTTCGAACGCGAGAGTGACCTCGCGCATTTGCTGGAGGGGGTGCGGCTTGCAATGGCGGCCTGTCGGCCTTCGTCTCACGCTTCGACACGTTGAGCCCCTCCCGCGCTGACATGCAAAGGAAGCGACTGAAACCTGACATCGATTCCTATGAGGAAGATATTCCAGGTTTTCAGCCGAAAGTGTGATGATGCTTTCGACGGGGTCGATGCTCCCGCCCTCCCTGATGTCATTGAAACCGTAACGCGCCGACGTGCTCGCCGACCGCACGCGGCCTTCTCCGCACCGAACCGAAAGTCAGAAACGGCGCAAAGAGTGCGATTGAGCGCGGTGTGGTGGCAACAGACGATAACCATTGCCACCACGTTTCCACAGTTCCTGATCCGCTCGGGCGGCTTCAAAGCAGACGTATATCGGCAGGTTGTCGGTCGAAGCGATCGTGGCGGCCATCCAGATAGTGAATTGGTGCTGCGGCCAATTCATCCGGGTTCACATCGTCGAGCAGTTGAACCTGAACGGCGTAGAAAACACCGCCCATGGTTTCAAGATCGCCACGGCCGGGCGTGCGGATGCCGCAGGCCTTGCAGAAATGAAATTGGATCGATGGCTCCGATCGACCAGGCGGTATCCACTGATACTCGGCCTGGGTTTCGCTACCCGCGACGAGCCGGTACCTGTCGGCTGGCGTGAAGATCAGCCAGGATCGTGCTTTCGTGCAGCTTGAACAATTGCACTTTATCGTACCTGCTGCGATATCGACATCAGCTTGGAAACGCACCGCGCCACAATGGCAGCCGCCGGAATAAGTCTTTAAAGTCATATGAGCGATCTCCTTTGTCATCGACGCCGGTTCGAACGGGTTCGAGCGGGTTCGACGATGGTTGCGCTCATAAGACGTAGCCCGGTCGCCGCGGGATACGTGGCCACCGCATTTTTTGACAGCGGCATTTTTTGGCCGAGTGCCGCTTCAAGTGTCGGTGATCGTGGTCAGCTCTGCGGCGTCGAGAATCCAGGAACTCTTGATATAGTCGGTGATACCGGTGATCTTGTCCTCGGTCGTGGTGAGACGGATCACCGAGAATGGGGTCTGCTCCGCGAGATCGGCGCGCAGGATGATGACCACCATTTCGCCGTCGATCGAACCCAGCGCCATGCGCCAGGGAATGATCGGACGTTCGTATTCGACAAAGTAGGGCGAGTCGGCCAGGCGGCCCGAGAAGCAATCGGCGACCCGCAGCCTTGCATCGGCGCTGGCAAGCTCACGCACGCCGTCCCAGTCGCGCCGATTGAAGCGATCCACATAGAGGCGCAGCAGTTCCATGGCCTCGGCATTCGGCATCGATCCGGCTGCTGGCGTCTGCGGCAATGCCTGCAGTTTTGCGCGCCCGCGGCTGAGCGCGGATTTCACGCCGCCGGATGTCGAACCGACCAGATCGGCGATTTCGTCGAGCGAATAGTCGAAGACGTCCTTGAGGAGGACGCAGGCGCGTTCCTTGGGCGGGAGGTGATAGACCAGTCGCTCAACGGCACGGCTGACACCGCCACCCGGCGGCTCGATCGGAAGAACGACATCGGACGGCATGACAGCCGTCTCCGCCTGTTGGCGAACACGCCGCCGGCGCAGGAAGTCGATGCATCGGTTGTGCGCGATGCGGAAGAGCCAATGGCTGAGCGCCATGCTCTGATCGTGCATTGCCAATTTGCGATAGGCTTCGAACAACGCCTCCTGCATGACGTCCTCGCCATCGAGGACGGAGTTCGTCATGCGCGCGCAGTAGCGGTGCAAAGCGGGGCGAAGATGCGTGATGGTCTCGAGAAACGCGGTGTGACCGGCATCGAATAGTCCGGCCGTTTCGAAATCGGTCCGCGGGTCAGCCTGGGTGTCCATCATCGTTCCTGCAGTCTCAGTACCCGGAGATATTTTCAGGTAGTTTGACAATTGACAACTGGGCGGCTTCGCATTTGTTGGGCGTGCGACTGGATAGACCTCGGTTGGAGAAATGCCGTCGCCGGTGTGGAGCTGAAAGAAATTGTCGCCGATCCAGCGATCGAATTGGCCGGCGATGACGAGGCCGCTGCCATACAGCAGCGATTGGGCGCGCTCTGTGCGCAGGCCCTTGCAACAGGCGATCGGCGATTTTCCCAGCGCCGCTGTGCGGCGGCGCTGCAGGGTGCGCGCGCTTTCCGCTGGCGATTTCTTGTTCTGAAAGTCCTGTGACAGCAGTGGGCAGCCAATCGACTGTGCTTCGCAAATGAAGCCTGTTGCCGCAGGCCTGATCACTTAAGGAGCGTGTCATGACGCATCGTGGCTGCGGCTGATCCTTCGAGGCGCCATTGCGCTTCACGTCATTGGGCACCATGGTGACGGGGTGGGCCGGACGCAGCGATGACCTGGGCGGTCGAGCTCCACGCTGTCGGCGGTGGGGAATGCCCCGAGCGAAGGCGAGCACTTGCCTGATACTTTCGTCCCCACCGAAAGTTAAGACAGGCGGGACGGCCGCGAACAGCTAAGATCTCAAAGACAAAATCTTTCAAAAGACGGTCCTTCCGTCATTATTTTCCTTGGGTCGAATGTCGAAGAAGAGGTATAATACTTCAGTTGAACTTCTAGTATGGAGGTCTGACATGCCCAATGTTCAGATGAAAGGAAAGAGTGCGCTGGATCTTGTCAATGTGGTCCTCGCGGCATGCGTCTTCGCTTCGCCATGGGTTGTCGGTTTCGTACCCGAAACCATGCCGAGCTGGAACGCGTGGCTTGTCGGAGGACTGCTTGGCGCGCTGGCGGTTGCCGAAATTTCGGTTTTCGCCGAATGGGAAGAATGGGTTGGCCTGGTGCTAGGCTGCTGGCTGGTCGCATCTCCCTGGTTGCTTGGTTTTGCAACCAACGTGAATGCGATGTGGACTGACGTGGTGCTCGGACTTCTCGTGGCCGCAGCATCGCTTTGGTCGGTCTGGCAGCAGCACCATCCTCATGCACACGCCTGATCGCAAATCCAAGGCTTTGCAGGAACCTGCCGCATAGGGCGGCAGGTCAAGATGTAGCGTAAGAACCTATGTGGCCGGCACAGACAAAGTAGCGTCCGGCGCGACGCCCGGCCACCAATGAATGGCTTTCCGCGTCAAAGCCCTCGCGCAAAGGCCGTCACTTCACCTTATAGGCCACGCAATCCACTTCCACCTTGCAGTCCACCATCATGCGCGACTGCACGCAGGCGCGGGCCGGCGGGTGGGCGCCGAAATATTCGGCATAGACACCGTTGAAACTCCAGAAATCGCGGGGGTCGTCGAGCCAGACGCCGACGCGCACCACGTCTTCGAGGCCATAGCCGGCCTCGTGCAGGATGGCGATCATGTTGTCGATCGCCTTGCGGCTTTCCTGGATAATGCCGCCCTTGACGATTTCGCCGTTTTCCATCGGCACCTGGCCGGAGACGTAGAGCCAGCCGTTCGCCTCGACGGCGCGCGCGAAGGGCAATGCCTGTCCGCCTGCGCCCGTTTCACCCGCGCCATATCGCTTGATCGTCACGTTCATTCTCCGTCTGCTGATGTCTAGTTGAAAGTCGAGTTTTTGAGGAATTCGGCCAGCCGCTCGGTCTGCGGCTTCACGAACATTTCGCGCGGATTGCCCTGTTCACCGATCCGGCCCTGGTTCATGAAGATCACCCGGTTGGAGGTCTCGTAGGCGAAGCGCATTTCGTGGGTGACCAGGAGCATGCTCATGCCGTCCTCGGCCAGCGCCTTGATCACCTGCAGCACTTCATTGACGAGTTCCGGATCGAGCGCCGAGGTGACTTCGTCGAACAGCATCAGTTTCGGGTTCATGGCAATCGCCCGGGCAATGGCGACGCGTTGCTGCTGGCCTCCCGAAAGCTGGCCCGGATAGTGATCGATGCGCGACAGCAGGCCGACCCGGTCGAGCCATTTCTCGGCCAGTGCGCGGGCTTCGTCCTTGCCCATCTTGCGGACCTTGATCAGGCCGAGCATGACATTGCGGGCCGCCGTCATATGCGGGAAGAGATTGAACTGCTGGAAGGCCATGCCGGTCAGCGCCCGCTGGCGGGCGATCTCGGCTTCCTTCTTGCGCCGGCGCACGCCGCCTACCATGTCATAGCCGATCGCCTGGCCGTCGATCTGGATCGAGCCGGCCTGGAATTCCTCCAGCATGTTGATGCAGCGCAGCATGGTCGTCTTGCCGGAGCCGGAGGAGCCGATGATCGAGATCACCTCGCCGCGCGTCATCGAGAAGTCGACGCCTTTGAGCACTTCCACGGTGCCGTAGCGCTTGTGCAGGTCGCGTATCTCAAGCAGTGTGTCTGTCACCTTGACCTCACGATGCAACCGTCACCTTGCGCTC
This sequence comes from Rhizobium sp. P2_G2, assembly GCF_056403555.1. NCBI lineage: Bacteria > Pseudomonadati > Pseudomonadota > Alphaproteobacteria > Hyphomicrobiales > Rhizobiaceae > Rhizobium > Rhizobium sp. P2_G2. The sequence continues at coordinate 16,863 of NZ_JBFUFF010000003.1, read as the reverse complement.
GACATAGCGGCCGAAACGCTCGATGGCGTAGTTGATGACGAAATAGAGAAAGCCGGCGAAGAAATAGAATTCGAGGCTCAGGAACGTGCGCGAGATGATCTGCTGGCTGCGCAGCAAGAGCTCGGCGACGCCGATGATGGAGAGCAGCGTCGAAGCCTTGACCATTTCGGCGGCGGTGTTGACCCAGGCGGGCAGGGCGGCGCGCATCGCCTGCGGGCCGAGCACGTAGAGGAAGGTCTGCGAGAAGGTGAGGCCGATGGCTTTCGCCGCCTCGGTCTGCCCTTTGGGGATCGCCTGCAAGGCGCCGCGAGTGAGTTCGCCGACATGCGAGCTGCAGAACACCGACAGCGCCAGCACACCGGCTTCGAACGGGCTGAGATCGATGCCGATCGTGCCGAGCACATAATAGCTGGCAAGCACGAGGACGAGCACCGGCGTGCCGCGGATGAAATCCGTATAGGCACGCACCAGCAGACGGAACGGCTTGTAGCCATAGGTGAGCGTCAGCCCGACAGCGATGCCGAGCAAGGTGCCGACGATGATGGCGAGCAGCGAGATCGAGATCGTCATCCCCAACCCCTTGAGGAGGGGGATGCGGGCGATCCAGGCCTGGTGGAAAAAGGCGGAGAAATCCATGGCACTCACCTCGGCACGGCAAGCCGCCGCTCGATCATCCGCAGCAATGCGGCGAGCAGCGATGAAGTGGCGACATAAAGGCAACTGGCGACGATCCAGGTCTCGATGACGCGGAACGTCTCGACATTGATCTTGCGCGCCTCGAAGGTGAGTTCCGGAACGGCGATGGCCGCGGCCAGAGATGTGTCCTTGAACAGCGAGATGAAGGTGCTCGACAGCGACGGCAGCACATTGCGCAGCATCAGCGGAATGATGATCGAGGTGCGGATCTGCATTTCGCTGAGCCCGATCGCCAACCCGGCCTCGCGCTGGCCGGGCGGCACGGACAGAAGCCCGCCGCGAAACACTTCCGCCAGATAGGCGCCGGAATAGAGCGCCAGCGTCAGGATGAAGCTTTCGATCTTGTCGAGCCTGAGCCCGAGTTCCGGCAGCGCGAAATAGCTGAACAGCACCAGAACCAGGATCGGCGTGTTGCGGATGACCGTCACATAGAGGCCGGCCGGTTTTCTCAGCCAGAGCTTTTTCGACACCAGCGCGAAGGCAACCACCAGGCCGACGAAGAAGCCGACAAGGATGGCGGCGAATGCCAGGCCCAGGCTCAGCGCCAGGCCTTCGAGCAACAGATCGAAGCTCCGCCAGACGGCGGCGAAATTTAGTGTGTAACCCATGCAAGCCTACCATTCACGAAGATCAAACGGCCCCGCCCCGGGGGCAAGGGAAATCGCATTTTGGGGCGAAGACCTCTCCCCAATCACAAGGGGGAGGGACTAACCTGGCCGCACCGCGAATGCCTCAATTGGGGCCGAGGCGGTTCCGCAAGTCTTCTCCCCCCTTGTGGGGGAGATGGCCGGCAGGCCAGAGAGGGTCTTTACCCGGTATGCGATTGCCCGCCCGAGGGCGGGACCGCCGGGGAGAATGGCTTACTTATACTCGACCGGGAAGCCGATCTGCGGCGGGGTCAGGTCCTTGCCGAACCAGGTCTTGAAGGACTTTGCGTAGAAATCGAACTCGACGCCGGTCATTGCCTCATGCAGGGCGGTGTTGACGAAATTCAGCCAGTCCTGGTCGCCGCGCTTGACGCCGCAGGCATAGGTCTGCGGGTTCCAGCCGTAGCCGGCGTCCTTGTAGCGACCGGCATTCTGAGTCATGTACCAGGCAAGCGACGACTGGTCGGTGGCGGCGGCATCGGCGCGGCCGGATTCGAGCGCCTGATAGATCAGGTCCTGGGAATCATACTGGTCGACCTTGGCTTGCGGCAGAGCCGCATGCACCATGGCTTCGGCATAGACGTTCTGCAGCACGGAAATGGTGACGGCGGAGCCTGCGGCCTTCAGCGCGGCATAATCGGCATATTTGCTGTCGGCCTTCAGCATCAGGCCCACGCCTTCGCGATAGTAGGGAATGGTGAAGGCGATCTGCTGGGCGCGGGCGCCGGTGACGGTCATGAACTGGCAGGTAATGTCGACCTTGCCGGTGGTGATGTTGGGGATGCGGGCATCCGACGACTGGTCGACATATTCGACCTTGTTGGGATCGTCGAACAGCGCCTTGGCGATGATATGGCCCATGTCGACGTCAAAACCCACGAGATTGTCGTTGGCATCCTTGAAGTGCCAGGGCGCATTGGTGCTGCCGGTGCCGACGATGAGATGTCCGCGTGCGAGGACTTCGTCAAGCTTGCTTTTGGCCTCCTGCGCCAAAGCCGGCGCGGCGCTGAGCGCGAGCGAGGCCAGGAAAGAGAGTGCATAGGCGCGTAGCGATTTGGTCATGGTCATTCCCCTCGTTTTGATAGTGTCCAATATAATAGACATGTGTCCATAGCATTGGATATGGTGATAAAGCGGCAGGATGAAGCGATTGTCAAGGCCTGGATGATGGTCGTGGCAAAAGATGTGGGGGGAGGGATGATGGGCGGGCGGTGGCGATCGGGAACCTGCCGTCATCTGGGTAAGGCCAACCCAAGGGCAGTGCGGGCAAAAACAACCCGTACGGACATTGAATTCTTTCAGGAAGATGTGTCAGTTTTGCCGAATGGTATTGTCCGCCATCAGCCCGTCGTGGATCCAACGACGATCAAACTTGCCAAGGTTGCCAGCATGCCCCTGATAGTTGATTGCGCAAACGCCGCCAGCGGCGAGGTGTTTTGGAACAGGTATGAAAGTGCCGTCGGAAGGGATAACTGCGCCTTTTTCGGAAGAAACCTTGATGCTCTCTGGGATGCCATTGTTGGCGGAGGGCCGGGCTGGCCCGATTGCACGCATCTGATTTTCGCGAATTCCGCCGACCTCGAAGGCTTGGAGATCAAGGGCGTCCATCTTTTGACAAGGCTTCGCGATATCTCAGCCGCCGTCACTGGTATGAAAGTCGAACTTTCATAGAGTTTTGCTGTCCTCGTTCCGCAAGTTTGCGTAGTGCGGCCTCCCGAGGCAAGAAAGCGACCGTTTCCCTGCTCGCCGATAACGCAGGCTTTGCGCGACTGCTTTTTCGGCTCTGCAACGTGGTGTAGTATCCTCGTCCTATATCGAGGAAACACACATGTTGGGCCTCAAACACAACACGAATGTCCTGTTCGATTACCATCCGGGTTGGGAGGTCGAGTTCAACTCCGAACGGCAGCGGCTTGCCGCGGCGCTTGGCGATATCCCCAGAGGAATAGAGCACTACGGCTCGACAGCGGTGCCAGGCATGCGTGCCAAACCGATCCTGGACATTCTGGTGGGTGTTCTCCCGCTGTCAAATTGGCAGAAGTGCCACGACCCCCTGCTCGGGCTCGGTTACGATTATGCAGCGCATGCGGGCGTGCCAGGGCACTACATTTTCGGACGCGGCCGCGACATGACCGAGCGGACACATCTGGTGCATGTCGTCGAATATATGGGCCAGTCCTGGCAGTCGAACTTGGCCTTGAGAGATGCGTTGCGGCAGAATCCGGAGCTGCGTGCGGCATATAATATGCGGCCGCGGCATCGCCGGACAGTCGTGCGCAATACAACGAGCTCAAGCATGAGTTCATTGAACGCGCCAAGGCTCAGCTGCTTGCGGCAAGAGAGAATGGGCATGGGAATTAGGGTGGGGGCGCCAGCCCCACACCCAAGCCGACAAACGGCCACAGCGTCGAGCCTAGAGCGATGCAATCCTGTGCTGGGGCGCCGAGCCTTGTGCCATGTTCGAAGCATCCGCCCATGCCTCCCAGGAGGCGAGACGCTCGGCATAGGCTTTGCGCACCGCGGGCATGCCTTCCGTACCCAGGAAGAACCGCAGCGGCGGGTTCTCGTGGTCGACGATCGCGAGAACGGCCTCTGCTGTTGCATGGGGATCGCCAAAGTCCATCTTGGCGCCTGCTTCAAAGGCATGCCTGCGGAGTTCGGCATAAGCCTCGAGCATTGACGAGATCGCGAGGGAGGATTCCGTGGAGAAATCGGTGGCATAGGCGCCCGGTTCCAGCAGGGTGACCTGGATGCCAAACCCTTTCACTTCCTGCGCCAGCGCCTCGTGCATGGCTTCGAAGGCCCATTTGGAGGCGTTGTAGAAACCGGAGATCGGATGCGCGACGAGGCCGGCGACGCTGGAGACGCCCAGAATATGGCCGTGGCCCTGCTGGCGCAGCAGCGGCAGCGCGGCCTGGATGACCCGCAGCGCACCGAAGAAGTTGGTCTCGAACTCGTCCCGCACGTAGGCTTCGCGCGCTTCTTCAATGGCACCGACCAGGGCGTAGCCGGCGTTGTTGAGGACGATGTCGAGCCTGCCGAAATGCGCATGCGCCTTGGTGACCGCGTCCCAGGCCTGGTCCGGGTCGGTCACGTCGAGGGTGAGAGGAAGGACGGCATCGCCGTAGCGGTCGACCAGATCCTTGAGTTTTGCCAGCGAGCGCGCCGTTGCGGCGACCCTGTCGCCGCGTTGAAGGGCGGCTTCCGCCCAAATGCGGCCGAAGCCGCGGGATGCTCCAGTAATGAACCAGACTTTGCCAGACATGATAATGTTCCAGGATTGTTGACGTTCCAGCCTATGCTGTGCGCGAGAGGTAACACCCGGACGCCACTGCGACAGTGGCAAGGCATGCCAATCCGTTTGCGCTCGGCGCCAAAGCGGTTGCGCCGTCAATGCAGGGAGATGTCCGGGCCAAGCTGGCCGCCGGAACTGTGGGCATGACGTTCCCGCCACTGGTTCGGCGTCACGCCTTCCCAGTCGCGGAAGGCCCGGTAGAAGGAACTCGCATCCTGGTAACCCAGCAGGCAGGCCACTTCGTCGATCTCGGCCGCGGGATCGGAAAGCAGCTGCCGCCCCAGCTCCTGGCGAGCCTCGATGAGCAGTTCCCGGAAGGTCGCGCCCTCCTCGGTAATCCGCCGCTGCAATGTGCGTTCGCTCAAGCCCATGTCGGCAGCCACGTCGGACAGTTCCGGCCGGCCGCTTGCGAGACTGCGCTTGAGCACGATCTTGACCTGCTCACGGATGGAACTGCGGGCCTGGATTTCACCGAGGGCGGAGCCAAGGGCCGGGGTGAGGAGTTCGAGAAGCTCCGGATTGTGGCCTGGAAACGGGCGGTCCAGATCGGCCGACTTGAGAACCAGCACATTGCCGGGCGCGTCGTAGCGGATAGGACAGCCGAAATAGGCCGCATGTGCGCCGCTCTTGGACCGCGGGCGCTGCAATTCCACCCGCACCGGCGTCAGCCGCTGGCCGGTGCCCCGGCGTCCCAGCTCCACCAGGGTGGCGAAATCGACATCCACGGCGATCGCCGGCTCCGGCGCGGTGGCATAGATCCATTCGAACATGACAGTGCACTCGCCGCCCTCTTCGGTAAAATGCAGCTGCTCGGGGGTACAGAGGCGCTTGAACCGCGAGAGGCGGGAAAGGCCGTCGCGGAAATCGCGGGCATAGAAAGCCGCAAGGCTGGAGGGCGGATGCACAGCGGTTTCCGCTGCTTCCACCAGCCTCATGCCGAGACCCGGATCCTGCGTCAGTTCCTCCAGCGCCCGCCACACCGCGAAGAATTGTGCTGTGGTGACCAGACCCTGGCCGTTCAGATGCAAGGTCGCCGGCAGGCGTGCCTGCCGCAACAGAGCCGCCGCGGGCACGCCGATCTGTTCGACCGCGGGCCAGAAGGCCCTTGGGATTTTACACCTGTCCGCCGGCGCTCCACTCATCCTCGTCTCCCTCAGCGCATCTGGCTCAGAATGATGCGATCGAACATCCGGTCGCCGAACCACTTGCGAATGGTGATCATCGGCTTCGCATATTTGCCGGCGACGTAACGCGTGCGGGGCCTTCTTGCCCGAACCGCCTTGGAGACGATGTCGGCGATCACGCGCGGATCGGTGCCGCGGCCTGGTCTATAGGCTTCTCGCGTCGATTTGGCGACGGCCTGTGTTACCTTGGCATAGGCGCCCTGGCCCGAGCGCTTGAGCAGGCCATCGGCAACCACATCGCCGAAACCGGTCTCGATCAAGCCAGGCTCGATGATGACGACCCGTATGCCGAAGGGGGCGAGTTCCAACCGGAGGCTGTCCGACCAGCCTTCCAGCGCGTGCTTGGTGGCATGGTACCAGGCGCCGAGCAGGGTATAGATCTTGCCGCCCATGGAGGTGATGTTGACGATCGTCCCGGCGCCTTTTTGGCGCATGGCCGGCAGCAGCAACTGGGTCAGCCGTGCGGGGCCGAACATGTTCACTTCGAATTGATAGCGGGCCTCTTCGAGGCCGATATCCTCGACCGGGCCGTAGAGGCCGAAACCGGCATTGTTGACCAGGACATCGACGCCACCGGCTTCGGTCAGAATGGTCTGGACGGCGGCCTGGATCTCATCGTCCCTGGAAATGTCCATGCTGAGCGGCCTGGCGCCGAGCCGGGCAAGGTCATTCATCTTGTCGACCTGGCGAGCGGCCACGTAAACCTTGTAGCCATCGGTGATGAGCCGCTTGGCGATCGCCTTGCCCATGCCGGAGGATGCTCCGGTGACGAGTGCTGTCTTCTGTCTGTTGTCAATCATATCGACCTCTCTTGGTTATGAGACTGATTATGGGGTCCCATGTCGGATCGATCACTGACGAAGGATGCCAGGGCATTTGCATAATGCGCCAATCATGCGCCCGAACACACCACCAAGCAACGATTGAACAGGTGGAGACGCGCCGGACGTCAATCGTCCAACGCGCAAGATGTCAGCTGCTGACCCGGTGGAAGACCTGGGTCTGGCCGAGCAGCGAGACGCCGAGATAGCCCCTCAACAGCATTTTTCCGCCATCGAGCTCAGCCTTGCAATTATAGGTGCGGCCGGAGGAGCCGTCGTAGATCGAGCCTCCGGTCCATTTCCCGCCGTCCCAGCGCAGCCCCCAGAGGAGTACGATGTTTTTGAGGGAACGGGAGCGCAGCGAGGGGTTCGGATTCCTGGTGTCCTTCTTGAACGTGACGTTGTCGGCTTCGACGACGTGGTTGCCATAGAGAAGGTGGGCCTGGTACGCGTCGCCCGATTTGTACATGTCGATCTTGACGCTGCCATCGTCAGCTGCCCAGGTACCGATAATGGCATCTGCAGCCGGCTCTCCGGCAAAGGCCGCGGGGGCAAAAAGCAGTCCGGCAGTGACCAGCGCCATTGCGATGGCCATTCGTCTGAATAGATTGAAGGTCTGCATGAGATGTCCTTTAGATGTTTGGCTGCCGCCGGCGCCAAAAGGTCAGCGGTCGGGGCGATGGCTGTCGTTACTTTAGGATGTCTCGGCGGCTGGGCCGGCTCGACTTCCATCCTTGAGCGCCGAGATATCGGGTCTCGGCGCCCCCCGTTTTCTAAGGATGGGTACGCTCTTTAGCAGTGGCAGATACTGCCAAATGGCTTGCGGCCGATGCCAATCGAGACTGTGCCGGCGCGGGGCTAAGGCCTCTTTCCGTTACCGCTCCTGTCCGCATCCTCGCGGCGAAGGTTGCGTGAACCATCCGCATTTTTGACGCCATATCAGCCGATCGGCCTTGTTCATCGGTGGCAGGATAACGTATCCCCTTCATGAGAAACGCAAAATCCAGGGGGGAGCCGCGGGATGGAGAGAGAGCCGCATTTCGTCATCGTCGGGGGAGGCACGGCCGGCTGGCTGGCGGCATTCATCATCCAGGATGGCCTCAAGCGCCAGAAAATCGCTGCGCGGATATCGGTGGTCGAATCCTCGAAAATCCCCACCGTCGGTGTCGGCGAAGCATCGACCGCGGCGTTCCGGGTGATGATGCAATATTTCAAGCTCGACGAATTCGAATTCTTCCGTGAAACGGGCGCGAGCTTCAAGCTCGGTATCCGTCACCAGGATTGGCGCCGCAAGGGTTTTACCTATTACGGCCCGATCGATGACCCGCATCAGGTCGTGACCCCGCCGGAAGGCGCGCCATCGGACTATCTCAACGTCTTTTCCGTCGCCGCTGGCCGCAAGGTGCAGGATATGCATCTTTTCGGTCCGCTGCTGGAACAGAAGAAAGCGCCTTATGCGCTGAGGGATGACGGATCGCTGATCGCGCTCGGCCCCTTCCATCATGCCTTCCATTTCGACCAGGCGCGGGTCGGCCAGTTCCTCAAGCGCCGGTCCAGAGGCGTCGAGATCATCGACGCGACGATTGCCGGCGTCGAGCGCAATCCCGAGAACGGCAATATTGCCGCCCTGGTGTTTGAGGATGGCGCGCGGCTGGAGGGCGATTTCTTCGTCGACGCCTCCGGCTTCCGCAAGCGGCTGATCGTCGGCGAGCTGAACGCGCCCTGGCTCTCCTATGCTCAGGAATTGCCGGTCAATCGCGCCATGCCGTTCTGGGTCGATGTCAAGGAAGGCGAAGAGCTTGCCAACTACACGCTCGCGCACGCTCTGAGCTCCGGCTGGATGTGGCAGATCCCGACCCAATGGCGCTATGGCTGCGGCTATGTCTATTCCGACGAGTTTTTGGATCCGGACGGCGCCAAGCGCGAGATCGAGGCGCTGCTCGGCCATGAGATCGAGGTGCGCGGCGACATCCATTTCCGCATCGGCCGGCTGGAGACGCCGTGGATGGGCAATTGCCTGGCCGTGGGCCTGAGCTCAAGCTTCATCGAGCCGCTGGAATCGACATCGATCCACGGTACGGTCGTCCAGATGATGCTGTTTGCCGAACACTATCTCAAGCATCCCGACCGGATGACGGAGGCGGACCGCGCCGACTACAACAAGAAGTTCGGCCGGCAGGTCGATGACTTCAGGACCTTCGTCAACACCCATTACGTCACCGAACGCGACGACACGCCGTTCTGGCGCAATGTCCGCGCCGAACGCCTGCATCCGGAAACCAGGGAGCGGCTTGCCCGCTGGAAGCGCGAAATGCCGCGGCACGAGCATTTCGGCGACTTCCTCCATGGCCTGCCGCATATCGAGACCCAGCTCCACTATCCCGTGCTCGATGGGCTTGGCCTGCTCGATCCCGCTGTCGCGCGCGCCGAGATGGAGCGCGACCCGGCGCTGAGGAAATTTGCGCGAGAGACGGCCGACAGCCTGGTGAAGGAATATCGGCTAGCATCTGCGCGCGCGCTCGGCCATCGGGAGTTTTTGGAGTATGTGACGCGGTAGGGGTTTTCAGAAAAGGGTAGTCAGGTCGCGGCGGCTATCGACGATGCGTACGATTTCCACGGTGCGCACATCCGCATCGTCATCATCGGGGATCGTTTCATAGAGGATGATATAAGGCGCTTCGACCAGCATACGGGCCGTTGGGAAGATTTCYGGATGACGCGGGCCAAGGCGGGGATAATCCACCAGCATGTTCGCCTTCTGGCGGAATTGCTGGAAATATCGTTCGGCGCTCCGTGGCTGCTCCTGGCCTATATCGAGATAGATTGTCTTGGCGTCGGCACGCGCTTGTCGCGTCCAGATAAGTCTAGCCGCCATGAGAGCGGATGGCTTTCAGTTCCTCTCGCGCCTCTTCGAGCAGTTCGTCGAAATCGACAGGCGTGGCAGGGCCGCTGGCCTTGCCCTCAGCCCAAAGTTCGCGGAGGCGCTGAATATCGCCGCGCCGTTGCTGCCACTTGGCCGACCAATCCCGCATCGCTTCGCGGACGACTTCGCTGCCGCTGGCATAAGCGCCGCTTTCGACGGCGTCACGAAGCAATTGCGCATGCTGCGGCGTCATCGAGACACTGACTTTTTCGACATTGGCCATGGTTGGTCTCCGAAAATTCGGTGGTAATAATTACCACCGACGCCGGTCTGTTGCCAAGCATTTTCGATCACGTGCGGCCGGGCGATATCAAGCTTCGTCAGGCCAGTATCACACCCGTCTCAATAAAGCGGCGGCGTGATCACCCAGACCACTTTCACCGGCTCGCTGCCCGAATTCGTACACCGATGCGTCTCGGTGCTCTTGAAGGAAAAGCTGTCGCCGGCGTGGAGCTGAAAGAAATGTCACCGGTCCAGAGGTCGAGCCAGCCGGAGTTCTCATGCCCACCGTGCTCGTTTAGTCCTGCCGCGGCTCTGCCAGCCGCAGCGCCGCATCCGCGCCTGCTTTCAACATGCGGGCCGACAACGCAGTCCCCTCCAGGGTGCGGGCAAGCTGAAGCGTGCCGATAAGGGTGGCGAACATCGCCATTGCCGTGTCTTCGGCATTCGGTGTTTGCGGCGGTAGGGCCGCTGCCAGCTGGTTGACCAGGGTCAGGAATCGTTGGGTGTATACTTGGCGTGTCTCTGCCGGCTGACGCGCGAGTTCCGGCAGAAGCGCTGCAAACGAGCAGCCATGTGCCGGGTCGTCCCGATGCGCGGTTGAGAGATAGGTGGCTATAGCAGCCGCCAGCCCGCCGGCGGCGATGGCGTCCTCTACCTGTTTTGACAGATCTTCCAGCGCTGCCGCGACGGTTTCCCGCACCAAGTCCGCTTTGGATTCGAAATGGGCGTAGAAGGCCCCGTTGGTCAGCCCGGCATCGCTCATAACGCTGGCAAGTCCGGATGCAGCAATACCGTCACAGCGAAACCGCTCCGCTGCGACCTTCATGATGTGGCGACGCGAGGCGTCCTTTCGACCTTTTTCGTAGCGCATGATTCTCTTTAGGGCTTTTCAAATGATATTACGAGTGTTATATCATAGTACGATCATAATTTAAAGAGCGGCGAAAGGCTTGCCGCGGATTTGGAGAACGGAATGAACATGCAGTCGCAGCGAACCGCGATCGTGACGGGGGCCTCCTCGGGCATCGGCCGCGCCACCGCCGAGGCCCTGGCCCAGGCGGGATTCAAAGTCTTCGGGACGAGCCGCCGGATGACCGGCAGCAGCCCGCGCAACGTATCGATGCTGGTCTGCGATGTGACGGACGATGCGTCTGTCCATTCTCTTGTCTCGACGGTGCTGTCGGAGGCCGGCCGGATCGATGTCCTGGTCAACAATGCCGGCATTGGCCTCATTGGCGGTGCGGAAGAGTCTTCGATCGCTCAGGCGCAAAGGCTGTTCGATGTGAATGTCTTCGGGGTGGCTCGCGTGGCGAATGCGGTCCTGCCCATCATGCGGAGCCAGAAGCGGGGCAGGATCATCAATATGAGCTCGATCCTGGGTCTTATCCCGTCGCCTTTCAACGCCTTCTATGCCTCCACGAAACATGCGATCGAGGGCTATTCAGAGTCGCTTGATCACGAAGTGCGGAACTTCGGTATCCGGGTCGTGCTGGTCGAGCCCGGTGTCACCCGAACGTCGTTTGAAGACAACCTTACGAGGGTCGACCAGCCGCTGTCGGTTTACGACACGGCGCGCAAAAGCTCCGAGGCATTGATGCGCAAATGGGTCGGCGCCGGCGATTCTCCGGAGGTCGTTGCGGCAACTGTCGTCAAGGCGGCCACCGCCGCCAAACCCAAACTGCGCTATTCGGCCGGCAAACAGTCGGGCCAGGTTCGCTCGCTGCGTCGCTATTTCCCGGAGGCCATGGTCGACAAAATCCTGCGCAAGCAATTGGGTCTCGATCGAGTTTGATGACCATGCGGGTGAGCCCCAGGAAAATTCCTATGAAAACAGCGGTGCTGTGTGCGCTGGCGCTGGTCGTTTCCGGCTGCGCCAAGCAGCCCGGGCAGATAGCGGCACTGTCGGTCTCGACCGATCCCTATCTGCAGCTGCCCTGCACCCAGCTTGTCGCCGATCGGGCTGCCAAACAGGTCGCCCAGCAAAACCTCGAGGAGGCCCAGCGCAGGGCAGCTGAGCGTGACATGGGAGCCATGGCCGTCATCCATATTCCCATCGCCGCCGTCACCGGCCAGGACAGGCAAGACGATGTTGCCCGTGGCAAGGGCGAACTCAATGCAATCGAGGCTGCGATGCAGTCCAAGGGCTGCAGGTGAAAGATCCGGCACCGCGGGCGCGCGGTGCACTTCTGCCGCCCATCAAACCCGGCCGCGGCCGGCTTTTAGACAAATGACACTCAAGCTCCCGGAGACAATAGATGACTTTCAAGCATGCGGCCATGCTGGCCATCACACTGACAACTGCGCTCACCTGCTCCATTGCCAGGGCGGATGACACGTCTCCCGTCGGCCTGTGGAAGAACATCGACGATGTCAGCGGCAAGTCCAGAGCACTGATACGCATCACCGAAACGAACGGAACGCTGCAGGGCACCGTCGAACAGGTCTTCCCGGCCCCCAGCGAAGATCAGAATCCAAAATGCGTCAAATGCGAAGGCGCTCTCAAGAATGCGCCCATCGTCGGCTTGCAGATTCTATCCGGACTGAAAAAGGATGGCGACGACTATGCCGATGGCCAAATCCTCGATCCGGAGAGTGGCGAGCTCTATCGCAGCAAGCTGCACCTGCTCGACGGCGGCAGGAAACTCAATGTGCGCGGCTATATCGGCATATCACTGCTGGGCCGTTCGCAGACCTGGATACGTCAGCAATAGCGCCTTCAGACAATCGGCGAAAACCGGAAACAGAAACACAATGAACGGGAAAACAACATGAAGGCGTTCTTCATCGATCGATATGGCAAGAAGAATGGCGCACGGATCGGCGAACGGCCGGATCCGGAACTGCGCGACGGCGACGTGCTGGTCCAGGTTCACGCTGCCGGCGTAAACCCGCTCGATTCCAAGATCAGGGATGGCGAGTTCAAACTGATCCTGCCCTATCGTTTGCCGCTCATTCTCGGCAACGAAGTGGCCGGGGTGGTGGTCCGGGTCGGGCCGAAAGTCAGGCGCTTCAAGCCGGGCGACGAGGTCTATGCGCGGCCGGACAAAGACCGCATCGGCACGTTCGCGGAATTCATTGCCATCCGCGAAGCCGACCTGGCGATCAAGCCAAAGGACCTCAGCATGGAGGAGGCGGCCTCGATTCCTCTCGTCGGCCTGACCGCCTGGCAGGCACTGATTGAGAAAGCCAACCTCAAGAAGGGCCAGAAAGTCCTGATCCATGCCGGCTCCGGCGGCGTCGGAACGTTTGCGATTCAGCTGGCAAAGCATATCGGCGCAACGGTTGCCACGACGACCAGCACTGCGAATGTCGACCTAGTCAGGAATCTTGGTGCGGATATCGTCATCGATTACAAGAAGGACGATTTCGAGACGGTCCTCAGTGGCTATGACGTCGTCCTGAACAGTCTCGGCAAGGACACGCTCGAGAAATCCCTCCGCGTGCTGAAACCCAGCGGCAAGCTGATCTCGATCTCCGGTCCGCCCGATCCCGATTTTGCAGACGAACTCGGATCGGGCTGGTTTTTGCGGCTGGTCATGCGTCTCTTGAGCTCCGGGATCAGGAAGAAGGCAAAGTCCCATCGCGTCGGTTATTCGTTTCTGTTCATGAGGGCGAGTGGCGATCAGCTGCGCGAGATCACTTCACTGATCGATTCCGGCATCATACGGCCGGTCGTGGACCGCATTTTCCCCTTCGCATCGACCAGCGATGCCCTGGCCTATGTCGAGACCGGGCGAGCAAAAGGCAAGGTCGTCGTCAAGGTGAGATGATGGCTTCTGGACGACGAGCGCGCGGTCGTAGAATTGTGTTGACCACAGATCGTTGTCGATTTCTCTGAGCGCGATTTCCTCTCCGGCGATGACGGTGGAGATATAGATTTTGTGGCCGCGCCACTTGATCTCTCCGTTGGATCGCACCCGTCGGATTTTCGTGCCTGCCGGGTAATTCGGCTCTGGTATCCTGGCGGGCATCGGCCTCGGGCTTGGTTGGTAGAATCGGCCCGGCGGCTTTTGTCCGAGGGCCTCGTGCGGGTGCTCGTGATTATAGTCGTGACGAAAGCGATTGAAGCGGTGCTGCTGTTCATCCTGGCTGTTTTGCGATGACAGCATTGCCTCCTTGAGCGTCGGATGAAACCGCTCATGGCGGCCATTCTGTTGTGGCTGGCTGGGATCGATGCGCTCATGGCGGATGCCAAGCCTCGTCCAATGCGCCGATATCTCGGTCAATCCGGTGACCGAGGCCGCACAGAACGGTGCGCCAGCAGACGACACGTCGGACACCAACCGTTTGAGGTGCAGAATGTCAGCTGCCGGAACGATTGCGCTCTGTGCGCGCACCAAACCCGAGGCGATCCTGCGGGGTTGGGGGAGTGTTGCTCTTTGGGTTTGATTGCCGTGAGTCCCAGCGCCAATTGATGAACGGATAGCGCAAGAAAAATCTCATGTTGTAAAGGTGGACGATTGCCTGCAGCGCCTGATCGGCTGCAGCCGCCAAGCTATGTCTTGCCGCTGTCTTGATTTATTTGCCGCGGCGCTTCGAATTCTTGCTTCGCCTGCTCGGCCACCAATAAACGCCATTGCCTGACCAGCTCACGTCGTTTCCCAGGGTAGCGATCGGCTAGAAGCTCGGCCTGACGAATCCGATCGGCCCGGAACATGCGAAAATCCTGCCTCAGCTCGCACCAGCCAGCGATAATGCGCCGGGAGTCGAAGAAGGCGACGGCAATCGGCCAGATCACCCGTTCGCTCTCTGCATCCTTCACATCCCGGTAAGTGATCCGGAGCTTCATTTGCTGCTGCATGGCCTGGCGCAGTATCTTCAGGTCGATGGCAGGCGTGGGGAGCGACGCGTGACTGACGTGAAAATCGTTGTCGTTCAGTTTGTGGCGGAGTTCGGACGGCAGAACCGCCTCGATTTTCGAAAGCGCATCGTGGGCCGACAGCGCCAGTTCGTCATCAGTCTGGCGGCTGACCCATTGAATCCCGAGGGTAATGGCCTTCAGCTCCCGTTCCGAGAACATCAGTGGGGGCAGCATAAAGCCCGGCATCAGCACGTAGCCGAAACCGGGTTCGCCTTCGATTTCCGCGCCCATGGATTGGAGGAGCGCCATGTCCCGGTAAATTGTCCGCAGCGAAACGCCGGTTTCTTCCGCCAGATAACTGCCGGAGACGGGCTGGCGGTGCCGGCGTAGTATCTGCAGCAGATCGAAGAGGCGCTGGCTTTGGGACATGACGGCATCCTAGCACGGGACGCGCCAGAACAAGGCCGCAACCTTGTCCTGGTACCCCGCCGGCCTAATCCATGCGGACCACGACTTTTCCGTTGAGTTTATGACCCTGCTCCAGCTTCGTGAGCATGACAATCGCGTCTGCCAGCGGGATGATCTCGGCAATCGGCAAACGCAGATTTCCTTCAGCTGCTGCGCTCGCGAGGCCGTCGAGGATGTCCGCCCGTGCGGTGCAGATGATCGGCTTGAGCCTGCGGTCGAAGATGGCACGAATGAACTTGCCCATCGTCGGGTTGATGTCCAGGAAGACTCCGCCCTTGCGCAACAGATGGAGGCCTGTGGCCAATCTCATGGTGGCAGACGTGTCATAGACGACATCAAATCGGTCGCCGATCGTCGCCAGATCGGTGGTGCGATAATCGAAGGCCTTTTGAACCCCGATCGCGCGCGCCCTTTGCATCGCCCCGCCGCTGCAGCTACCCGACACCGTTGCGCCAAGCCGGCGGGCGAGTTGCACCGCCGTTTCGCCCACGGCGCCGGTGCAGCCGCTGATGAACACCTGCTTGGTGCTCTTTAAGTCAGCCTTGTCAAACAGACCATTCCAAGCCGTGACACCTGGTGTTGCGAGGCAGGCCGCCTCTTCAAACGAAACCGGCTCCGGCTTCTTTGCCAGAAAGGTTTCGGGGGCGATGACGGCTTCCCCAAAAGCGCCGCCGTCCTTGATGTTCGCCATGCCGAAGACGGCATCACCGGGCCTGAAACGCGTCACGCCAGATCCGACCGACGTGACGACCCCGGAAAAATCGCTACCCATGGCGCGGGGGAACGTTTTACCCGTCACCATTTTCAGATGGCCGTTGCGGACCTTCCAATCGATCGGATTGATGGCGGCAAAGCTGACCTTTACTGCGACTTCGCCTTTGCCTGGCGCACGCCGCTGGAATTCCTCCAGCCGCATCAGCTCCGGACCGCCGTATTTGTGATACTGAATTCTTTTCATGCTAGTCCGTTTCTGTTCAGGGTGGTTGCGACGACCTCAGCGAGCGGTGTGCTCGACCGGCCCAAAGGCGCGGCAGGTTGGTGCTGCCAGTATATCTATCGGCGACGATGTCTGCCTCGAAGCCCGGCAAACCGGCACCTGCCGGCGCCTGGGCATGGTGATCGACCATCACCCACTGCTGCAGCGATGATGATCATGGACGCGTTCATTGTCTTACCGTGTCCCGAAAACGCTTTTGTCGAAGAGCGCCTTGATCCCGGTGATTTTGCCATCCTCGACCTTGAAATACTTGGTGGAGAGGACATTGGGGACGGGATGGGTATGGGTGTAGTACATCAGCAGAGCCGTCATCTCGTCGCCGAAAGCGGCAACCATGGTTGCACCCTTGAGCATGCCGGCGAACTGCGTTTCCGACGCGTGCAGTGCGTCGCCGCCTTCGATGACGCCAAACGGCGTTTCGGAAACCACGTCGCCTGCGACGACCTTCATGGCCGTGGCGTGATCGTGATTTTTCCAGGCCTCATAGTAGGCCAAAGCGACCTGAAGCGCGGGGCTGTTGTTTGTCATAGTCATACCTTTCGTTGTCAGTGGTTGGCTAAACCTTTCATAGCGCGGCCCAGTGACATAGGATGTCAGCATGATGCGTTTAATGATTGTATTTATGCTATACATTTCTCTTTGATTGTGTTCGTCGAGTCGGTGGCCTGGGGAACTCGAGGCGGACATTGAATGGCRATTCGGCGGCATACGCGATATGATTGGCTTTAGACTTGAAGCTCGGGCGTGGCATGTCGCACGCTGCAGTCCAAAGGGGGTGGGTGTGGCGGAACGGTGGACCACGACAGGCC